>NZ_JBQSUZ010000021.1:0-59684 GCF_052375975.1 Halomonas sp. TP35
GTGATCATTTTTGAGTCAGGGGCTATTGTTATCTACTTGGCGGAGCAATCAGGGAGGCTTCTGCCGACGAGTGAGTCAGAACGCGCTAAAGCCCTGCAATGGACGTTTGCTGCCCTGGATACAGTGGAGCCACCGATGACGCAAATTGCCGTGATTGATTTATTTGAAGCGGATGCCGAGTGGGCAAAGCTGCGACGTCCGGCACTCGTGGAGATGGCCAAGAACTGCCTCGCAGTGCTCGAAGGTGTGCTTATCCGCAAGCGCTATCTGCTTGGCGACCAATTTACCTATCCAGACATTCTAATGGTTGCTGCGTTAAGCCAAATACAGCATACAAATCTTCTGGATGAGTTTCCTAATGTGACTTCCTATTTAACGCGCTGTCACGACCGGCCAGCGTGGCATAAATGCCTTGATGCCTATAATCGGCGCTTGGCAGCGTGAGTGGTCAGCATCCCGCACGCCAGCACTTCGGCGAAGTTTATCAGTGTTGGAGCGGATCGACGGAACACACCGGAGAGAAAAACCATGACTACAACTAAACAACCATTGCCGAGTGTCGTATCTTTAGAAGAGTGGAAATTAGCGCTGGATCAGTTTCTCGTAAAAGAGAAAGCGCTAACCCGCGCGCGTGACGCACTGAGTGCTGAGCGTAGGAAATTACCTGTAGTGAAGGTGGCTAAGAATTATACGTTTCAGGGCGAAAGCGGCCCTGTGTCTCTGCTCGATCTGTTTGAAGGGCGCCGTCAACTCATTGTGTATCATTTTATGTACGCACCTGACTGGAAAGCGGGGTGTGGCGGATGCTCGTGGGTCGCCGATGCCATGACTCACCCGGCTCACCTGCATGCTCGCGATACCTCGCTAGTGATGGTGTCACGCGCCCCATTGGAAAAACTCGAGCAGTATCGGTCTCGTATGGGATGGGCTTATCCTATTCCATGGTACTCGTCTTATGAGAGCGACTTTAACTATGATGTTGGCGTAACGACTGCGGAAGGTGAAAAGCACGGCGCCAGTGTATTTATTCGTGACGGCAACACCATATATCGCAGCTATTTTACAGGGGCGCGAGGCGTCGAATATCTCGGCAGTCTCTGGACCTATTTAGACTTGACCCCGTTTGGCCGTCAGGAAACCTGGGAAGATTCTCCAGAAGGCTGGCCACAAACTGAGCCGTATGGCTGGAATCGCCGCCACGACGAGTATGGCGTATAAGGATTCGTCTGAACTAACAAGACTAATTACAGCGGCAACTTTTCTGTTTTGGCTTCGCCTACTCTGTAGTTAAGCGGTGGTAGGTAGTCATTTTTAAGAGGCTTATGATATGAGCTCAAATAAATTTAGTTCGGTTGAGGATTATCTTAGTTCCTTGGATTCAAAGAGAGGAGATACACTCAGGGATGTCATCGACGTTATTCTTGAAGAATTTCCTGACTTGGATTGCAAGCTGGCTTGGAACGTCCCGCAGATTTGTAGAGGCAGTGATTACGTATTTGGCGTGTCAGCGCTGAAAAGCCATCTTGCGCTTGCCCCTTGGAGTGCAAAAGTAGTTGAGGACTTTAAGGTAAGGCTTGAGAGTGAAGGGTACGTTGTTAAGAAAAATTTATTTCAAATTCCTGTCAATTGGAAAATTGACGAAAAATTATTAAGTGACCTGGTAATGGCCAGGCTTGCTGAGCTGGACTGATTTTGATTAATAAGCGGTTAGCCGCTCCTAAAGTAGTTATGAACCAGTGTAGCCACGGCAATCCTTTGCCGCTCCTGACTCCTTTCCTGTTTGCATTGTCACTATTCAGCGATTAATAACTATTTCACACCAGCTCCCGCTTATCGCGCCGTGCCGCACGAATGTCGTTTAGCGTGGCCAGGCCGATGACGCCCAGTACGGAGAGTGAGATTAGCGGCCAGATCAATACATATAACGCCAATATAAAAGTTTGCATGTGTTTTCCTAATGTTTGGCTGGTGCGCTATGGCGCACCAGCGGATGAAGTGATTTCAACGTCTTACACAGGGCTTATTGCCCAGCCCTTATCACCCAGCCCTTGTCACAGAGAGCTTAGGCCCGAGTAGCAGGCTTAGCCGGGTCATAGTTGATGACATCCTGATTAATCTGCGCGAAGTCGAACTTGCTGGTGCTCATCAGGCTGACACCGATGCACACAATCGTGCTGACGCCGTAGGCCATTAATGAGGCCATTAGCACCGTGTAGTCCCGCAGGAAGCCAACACAGAAGTAGGCCAAAACAAGAGTGCTGAGTGCGCCGACAATCAAACCGGCACGGCGACCGCAGAATCCAAAGGCCATCAGGCCAAGCACTACACCTCCGCCTACGGAGGCCAGCAACTCAAATAGCCCTGCGGTTAGGCCGACCATAGGCAGCAGTTCAAATCGTGCGATGCAGAACATCACCAAGCCTGCGATTACCGCCGAGGTAAACGCCGTGTTGGTGACCCGGCTCCAGAAACAGCTGGCGATCACCGGGAAGACAATTGCACCCCAGAGCGCGCCAACGAAAATCAGCATGATAAGAATGTCCATGGAGAAGCTGGCGAGAATCACCCCAATCAGCGTCGCCACAATCATGGTCAACCTGCCAATAAACAGCATCCTGGTCGGGTCGGGCTTGTTTTTCGCAATGTTCTTGCCATAGATATCGGCCATGACAATCGCCGACATGGCAGAAAGGTCCGAGTCAGCTGTTGAGGAGAGCGAGCCGATCACCAGAATAAAGAACAGTCCAATAAATACCGGCGAGAGGTACATCGAGACCATCTGTGGGATCAGGTTGTTCATGTCGCCATTCATGGGCTCCATGCCGGTCATCAGCGCCATCAAGCCAATCATGCCCAAGCCGATAACAATCGCACCGTAGCCAATGGTCGCGGTGATAAAGGTCGGTTTGATGTGGTCTTCACGCACGGCGAACAGGCGTTGGGAGATAGTCTGGTTACCAATCGCGTAGGCCAGCACCGCTACAAAGAAAGGGGCGCCCTGATTGAGGATGGCATCCACCGAGAACAGACTTGCCTGTTCTGGAGTGAGCAGACTCATGCCGTTCGATAGCGTTTCCGGCCCGCCGATTGCGAACATCACTGCGGGGATGATTAGAATGGCGATGGCCATCATCGCCATCAGTTGGGCAAAGTCAGTAAGGACCGAAGCGCGGAACCCTGACCATAGCGTGTAAGACAGCACCCCAACGCCTGCGATCACCACCCCGGCTTGAAAGGAGAGTGGTGAGAGCACTGAGACCAGTGCGCCGGACGCCGTGAAGTTGACCATCAGGCTGATGATACTGCCGAGTATGTTGGAGGAGGCAAGAATCAACTGGCTGGAGGCGCCATGCCGGGCATGGATCAGCTCACCCAGAGTGTGCGCATTGGGCGCCAGCTTGCGAAAGCGACGGCCAAAGGGATAGATAAACAGGATCATCAATGCGCCCCACAACCCGTAATGCAGGGGGCCTGAGATGCCATAGGTATAACCCGAGGTCGCAGCGGCGTAAAAGGAGGCAGCCCAGATCCAGGTGGCGGTCATGCTGGCGGCGCCAAGGCCAAAGCCGATCTGATGGTTAGACACCATGAAGGCGTCGGTATTTTCCTTTTTCTCCTTGATCAGTAGGGTCAGCAGATAAGTGCCGCCGTAAAAGAACACCAGTAAAGCGAGGACCGTCAGGGTCGAGAATTGATAGAAGTTTTCGTTGTACATGGAATACCCATAGGTTTTGCAGCCCAGCATCCTAAATAGCAACCAGCGTTCCGTTGTCGGAAAGGTCGCCACAGGACGTGAGCAAAAAAACAGAACATCTTTCTAGGTATGTCTGTAGCGAGATAAGACTGCGATTGGCAGTCTGGCCGTGCAAGCGTCAGGTGCTGAAAACACCTTAAGCCCTAGATAGGGGGGCCAGGTCAACGCTTGCCATGATGCGTAATAGCGAACGCAATAAAGCGGTGGCAAGGTCGAACCGAAGAGCTACCTTACGCTTTTACACTCCAACAGTATAGGTTGACTTTCGCGCCGCTGTATGCTAGGTGAGGTGAGGCGCGAACATATCCGCCCCAGGTTGGCCCCACTTAAGCAGGGTCGGTTGATGGGACTTGCTCTTCCTGCAGGAAGGCTTCTAACGAATCGTCCATAGCACTCATCCATGGCGTATGGTGCGCAGGTGCCAAGGTACCCGTCAGCGTAGAGCGGTAGCTCTTGTTACGGTAACCAAGGATGTCCGCTTCCTTATGGTGCTCCCACTCCTTGAAGATATCGGCAACGCCAGTGACATCAAAAGGTGGGTAGTCGGTAGGCTCAAGCAAATTGAGGATATAGGCCGCTTGAAAATCAATGGCCTCAAAAGGATTAGCAACCTGCTCCTCACGTGCCACCCATTTCTGTGTATCGGCCAACATGGCATCGTTGGTGGGCAGCTTGATGCGGTTAAGTATAAGGTCTCGGGCATACCAGGCTTGCGCATCAAACATGTTGAAGGTGTAGTACTGGTCCTGCATGCCAAGGAAGAACAACTTCGGATTGGCCAGGGAAGCGATCCCCTTGTACAGACCTTCCGGGTAGAGCCGGTTGTGTGTGTTCAACGACAGCTCGTTGGGTAGGAACGGAAAGTGATGCTGATACCCCGTGCACAGGATAATTGCATCGACCGTTTTACGGGTGCCATCCTTGAAGTGAGCTGTCTTGCCTTCTACGCCAGTAAGCAGCGGCACCTCGGCAAACGATGCTGGCCAATCAAACCCCATGGGCTTGGAGCGATAGCTGAAAGTCACTGATTTGGCACCGTACTTGTGGCACTGAGTGCCGATATCTTCTGCAGAGTAGCTGCTGCCAATCAGCAGCAAATCCTTGCCCTGAAACTCGCAGGCGTCACGGAAATCATGGGCGTGCAACACACGGCCGGGAAACTGTTCCAGGCCTTCAAAGTAAGGTGCATTGGGGGTCGAAAAGTGGCCTGTGGCGACAATCACATGATCGAATGCTTCAGTACTCAGCGCGTCCTGTTTTAGATCCCGAACGGTAACCGAGAACTTGCCGGTATCTTCGTCATATTCAACCCAATGTACCGCTGTATTGAAACGGATGTGCTGGCGCATATTGCTCTTGGCGACGCGCCCCATGATGTAGTCGCGTAGCACCGCGCGCGGGGGGTAGGAGGCGATCGGGCGGCCAAAATGCTCTTCAAAGCTGTAATCCGCGAATTCCAGGCACTCTTTAGGGCCATTAGACCAGAGATAGCGGTACATGCTGCCGTGAACTGGCTCGCCGTATGCGTCCAGACCGGTGCGCCATGTGTAGTTCCACATGCCGCCCCAGTTGCTCTGCTTCTCGTAGCAAACGATCTCAGGGATATCTGCGCCATCGCGCTGGGCTGCTTCAAAAGCACGTAATTGGGCTAGGCCGCTTGGGCCAGCACCTAGAATGGCAACTCTAAACGTCATAGTATTTCCTGTTTTCAGTCGCTGTATCGTACATTGAGCCAACGTTGGCCCGACGACGATGAAGCGCGAAAAAGAGCGCAGCTCAACCCGTTATGGTGATGCCATCAAGCTCTATAGTGATGCGCAAAAGATCGGATGTGCCGAGAGCGCAATATGATGAAGGCTGCATCTGTATCTGTGAGTGAAACAGAAGGCCTGGGGCGGGCGGGCCGCTAATTGAACGCGAGGTATCGAGAAAACACCGGAAGAAGATGCTCGAATGGGGAAGCAAGGGAAAAGTACTTGATAACGCGTATACCAAGAGCGTTACTTTATCACAAAACGGGGATCGGCGCTTTGCGTCGTTACTTATTGATGATTCGCCAGAGCGGTACATTGTTTCCAATCCGTTGCTTTGGATTTCTAGCCAATCACCTTGTGCCGCCTCTGCTTTTCTCTTTTACTACAACTTGTTATGTCATTAAGGTAAAAAGATGCTAAACCCGGTTATTCAGGAAGAACCGACCGGCTGCGGAATTGCTTCTGTAGCGGCTATTCTGGGTAAAACCTACCCAGAGATGAAGGCCATTGCGAACGCGATGGGCATTGCCGCAGACGATGAATCACTGTGGTCCGATACCCAGTATGTGCTCCAGATGCTGGCCCAAGCGGGTGTGGCTACCTCGCCGGATGAAACACCGTTTACCACGTGGCAGGCGCTACCGGCGCTGGCACTGCTGGCGATTAAACCCTATCAAAAGGAGGGCAAACACTTTTGGCACTGGGTGGTGTTTCAGCACATAAATGGTCAGCCTGTGGTGCTGGATTCCGCCAGCTATCTGCCCACTAATATCCGCACGGATTTTGATGCTATGCATCCTGTCT
Organism: Halomonas sp. TP35; assembly: GCF_052375975.1. NCBI lineage: Bacteria > Pseudomonadati > Pseudomonadota > Gammaproteobacteria > Oceanospirillales > Halomonadaceae > Halomonas > Halomonas sp. TP35. The sequence goes on from NZ_JBQSUZ010000021.1 coordinate 6,313, forward strand.
GGTTTATTGAGGCCCTCAATCCATGACTCAAGTGACGATACATAACGCCACTTGCACCGATTATCCTGCGCTTTTGGAAGTGTGGGAGGCCTCGGTTCGTGCAACCCACCATTTTCTAGCAGAGGGCGATCTACTATTACTAGCTTGTGAGCGCATATAAAAAACGGCCCGTGGGCCGTTTTTTATACCGTGGCTAGCTGCTTGGCTAACCCTTATACGCTATAGCTTATCCTGGGTTTTATGCTCAAAGTCGCTGGCATCGTGGCGTTCATGCAGCTGTTCGCTGGGCTCGCCAAACGTGCGGTTAACCATACGGCCCCGTTGTACGGCAGGGCGTGCATCAAGTTCTTCTGCCCAGCGGAGCATGTTTTTATACGTGTGCGCTTCCAGAAATTCAGCCGCTTCGTAAACGCGGTTTTTCACCAGGGCGCCATACCAGGGGTAAATCGCCATATCCGCAATGGTGTACTCATCGCCCGCCATATAGCGGTTATTGGCCAAATGGCGGTCAAGTACATCGAGTTGGCGCTTTACTTCCATGGTGTAACGGTCGATAGGGTACTGGTACTTTTCAGGAGCGTAAGCGTAGAAGTGACCAAAGCCACCGCCGAGTATCGGGCCGCTGCCCATCTGCCAGAATAACCAGGAAAGGCACTCGGTACGCTTGGCTGGGTCGGTGGGCAAGAAGGCGGAAAATTTTTCAGCCAGGTAGAGAAGAATAGCGCCTGACTCAAAAACGCGCTGAGGCGGGTTAGTGCTATGGTCCATCAATGCGGGGATTTTGGAGTTGGGATTAACGTCTACAAATCCGCTGCCGAACTGGTCGCCTTCACCGATTTGGATCAAGTAAGCGTCATACTCAGCGGCTTCGATGCCTTTTGCTAATAGCTCCTCAAGCATGATGGTCACTTTAACGCCATTGGGGGTGGCCAATGAGTAGAGCTGAAGCGGGTGTTTACCAACGGGCAGCGCTTTATCGTGAGTAGGCCCCGCGATAGGACGGTTAATGTTGGCAAATTTACCTCCATTGCCCGGTTCCCATTTCCAAACGCGCGGTGGGGTGTAAGACGTATCGCTCATCATAGCCTCGCTGTGTCGTGTCGCGGGCAGTGCCCGGTGGTAAAAATAATCAATTCAAACGCGATAGGTACTCTATGAGGGTAGTAAAACGCAGGTACAAGGGGCGAGAATAATTAGCTGTGTAATAAAATGACTGATAAGTAACCAGGGAGGCAATCATGCAAACCATTGGGGTGTTGGGCGGAATGAGCTGGGAGTCCACGCAAAGCTATTATCGCGCCTTGAACGAGGGCGTAAAACACGCGCTGGGCGGTCTCCACTCGGCCAAAATTGCCATGGTGAGTGTCGATTTTGCTGAGATTGAGGCGCTGCAAAAGCAGGGCGATTGGGAAACCGCTGGAAAAATCCTTGCTGAGGCGGCGCACAATATTGAGCGGGCAGGCGCTGACTTTTTACTGTTGGCCACCAATACCATGCATAAAGTGGCACCCGCTATTGAGCAAGCTATCAACATTCCGCTGTTACACATCGCTGATGCGACCGCCGAACAGCTACGAAAGGATGGTATAACGCGTGTTGGCTTGTTGGGAACGCGCTTTACGATGGAGCAGGATTTCTACAAGGCGCGTTTGCGGGATACATTTGGCATTGAGGTCGTGGTGCCAGAGGAGGAGCAACGTGAGACGGTTCATCGCATTATTTTCGATGAGCTATGCCAAGGGAAGATCAACGATGACTCCCGTGAGCACTATCTGAAGGTGATCGCCAGCCTGCATCAACAGGGTGCTCAGGCGGTCATTCTAGGCTGTACAGAAATTGCCTTATTGGTAGAGCAAGCACATACCGCTGTGCCGCTTTACGATACCACTGCCCTGCATGCAAGCGGAGCAGTGGAGCGTGCGCTTAATAATTAACGGACGGTTAACGCTAAAACGTTAAGCAAGCGTTAGGGTAACGTCGATATTGCCACGGGTAGCGTTGGAGTAAGGGCATACGACATGGGCCTTGTCGACCAGATCCTGGGCGATGCTCTTATCAATGCCGGGCAGGCTGATTGTTAGCTCGACTTCGATACCAAAACCGGTAGGAATGGCACCAATACCTACGTTGCCTTCAATGGAGGTATCTTGGGGAAGCGTTACTTTTTCCTGGCTGGCAACATGTTTTAGAGCGCCTAAAAAGCATGCAGAGTAACCCGCCGCAAACAGCTGCTCCGGGTTGGTACCCTCACCGCCTGCTCCGCCCAGCTCCTTGGGAGTGCTGAGTTTGACATCCAATGCGCCATCAGACGACTTGGCACTGCCTTCACGGCCACCGGTCGCGTGAGCATGGGCGCGGTAAGCAATTTTTTCGATAGACATAGCAGTTTCCTTTTTGGGACGAGTAATAGGTACGTCTTTTAATGATGATCAAGCTCCAGCTCACTGCACGGCTCTAGCCTACAAGGTTCTAACGCGGGCATGTCGGCTCCCTACTTGATGCAATGCGTTAATGTAGCGTGTCATACGCTCGCTTACCAGCGCTAGACGTTGGTTGTAAAAGGGCGGTTTTGCTTTGACACGCTTGTGCTGGGTCTTTTAATCTTTAAGCAATTGTTACCGGTAACAGAACGGTATTCAGGCTGTAGATATCCATTCAATCCACACCCTGCCAGTCATCCTGACAACAATGGTTGTGTGCCCTCGCAAATCAGGCCTTAAGCTCGGAGAATTTATCTAATGAACCCTACTTCTTATCGTATTTTGGTGATGGGTGCCTCCGGCTGCGGAAAATCCCACATTGGCCAGCAGTTGGCAGCCGCCATGAATGCTACGTTTATTGACGGCGATGATTATCACCCGCCTGCTAACGTAGCCAAAATGGCGGGTGGAACGCCGCTTAATGATGATGATCGTCAGGAGTGGCTTGAGAAGCTGTCGTCACTGTTTGCTCACTACCAGGCCCGGAATGAAACGGCGGTGATTGCGTGTTCGGGATTAAAGCGGCGTTATCGGGATTGTTTGCGCAAGGGCGATTCAGCGTTGCAAATTCTGTACCTGGAAGGGAGCGCTGAGCTATTGCGTGAGCGCCTGGCCACCAGAGAAGGGCACTTCTTTAAAGGAGATAACATGCTGGCCAGCCAGCTTGCCGATTTACAACCGCCGGGTGATGATGAGGCCGTTAGCCTGTCCATTGCGCTCTCACCAGAGGAGATTGTGAGCCGATTTACTGGCACACTCAATGTGCGGCTACCTTCGCCATCCAGCTAATCGTTGTTATAGAGGCAGTATCCCGTTTGAAGAAAAAACGCCCAACGCTACAAACTATTGCTGACCAGGTCGGGGCAACCAAAATGACGGTGAGTCGTTGCCTAAGAGACCCGGAAACTGTTTCAGAAGGCTTGCGCGAGCGTATTCTTAGCGTGGCCGAGCAGGTCGGCTATATTCCCAACCGAGCGCCGGATCTACTTTCGCGTGCTACCAGCCACTCTATTGGCGTACTGGTTCCTTCGCTGACGAACCAGGTCTTTGCTGATGTCATCGTGGGAATTGAGAAACGTACCGAGCCTGCCGGTTATCATCTTATGCTGTCTCACTATGGGTATAGCCCGGCCGTTGAAGAGCGAAGCTTGGCATCGGTGCTTTCTTACAACGTGGATGGGGTGATTCTTTCGGACCATCATCACACTCCCCGCACGTTGCGAATGCTGGAAACCGCTGGTATTCCTGTGGTGGAAATCATGGACACTCATCATAAGCCGTTACAGCAGGCGGTAGGCTACGACAACGTCGCCGCGGCGTTTGATATGGTGAGTGAAATGATTCGCCATGGTCGGCAGCAGATTATTTATCTGGCTGTGAGGCTGGATGAGCGCACTCTGCAACGTGAGCAGGGCTACCGCCAGGCGATGGAGCAGCACGGTCTAACACCGGTAACGCTGCATAGCAGCCAACGCTCCTCTTACAGCGTGGGGGCAGCGCTTCTAGAGCAAATTTTAAACGACTACCCTCATACGGATGGCATCTTCTGCACCAACGATGACGTGGCCGTTGGGGCGTATTTTGAGTGTCAGCGCCGTGGTATTAACGTGCCTGGGCAGATGGCGATTGCGGGTTTCCACGGTCACGACGTGGGGCAGGCAATGACGCCAAAGCTTGCTAGTGTCATCACGCCACGCCAAGCCATTGGCGAGGCTGCCGCGCAAGCACTGCTGGCCAGGATTCAGGGCGAAGCGGTGGCTGATCATACGGTCGACTTGGGCTATCGCATAGAGACAGGCGCCACGCTATAGCAGGTTTTCATCGGGCTATTAAAGAGAAGCCGCACTGGTGATAAGTGCGCTTGCTGGTTAGAGTAACCATTTTCGTTTGTATCGAGGCTATCGTGCATATCTCCGAGCTCAATATTTATCCGGTCAAATCTTTAAAGGGTATCAGCCTTACCCGCAGTGAACTGCTGCCCACCGGCCTTGCATGGGACCGCCGCTGGATGCTGGTTGATACGCAGCAGCGCTTTGTGACTCAACGCCAGCGGCCTGCGTTAGCCACGGTAGAAGTGGCCTTAACCACCGACGCCTTGGTACTTTCGCACCCCAATGTTGAGCCACTTTCGATACCGCTTGCAGAACCGAGCGGCAACCTACGTATCGTTCAGGTCTGGAATGATCACTGTAAGGCGTGGCCTGAAAGCAGCGACGTTTCAAGCTGGCTGGAAGCTGCTTTAGGTGAACAGGGCAGTGGCCTGAGCCTGGTCCGTTTCGACACGCAGTTTAAACGTCCGATAGAAACGGAGTTTTTAAACGGGGATGACGCCGACACGCTTTTTGCTGATGGTTACCCCTTTCTGATTGCTTCAACCGGCTCTCTCAATGCGCTCAACCGTGCCCTTGAGGAGAGTGGTTGTCAGGCTATTCCCATGAACCGTTTTCGGCCCAATATTGTGGTCGAAACCGACAAGCCATGGGCTGAAGATGGTTGGCAAGCGCTACAGGCTAGTAATGGAGCATTTGAACTTATTCTGCGAAAACCATGCAAACGCTGCAAAATTACCACGGTAGACCAGCAAACGGCCCAGATACCTGAGCCTGCCGAGCCGCTTAAAACGTTAATAGGCCTGAATACCCAGCCTGAATTAAAAGGCGCTTATTTTGGACAGAACGCGACGCTGCATCGTGGTGAAGGAAGCATTATTCATGTGGGGGATACGCTGGTGGCTGAGGCGCGTGGCGCTTGAGCCGCAGCAGTCGGGTGGCCACAGCCGTGCCGAGCAGGGTAATTACCATGCCTATAACGATCTGAAGGCTAAGCGTCTCACCCAGGAGTAAATAGCCCCACAACAGGGCGCTAACGGGTACCAGGAATGTAACGGTTGATGCGGCCGTGGCACCTGCGCTGGCTAACAAACCAAAATAGAGTAAAAAAGCCAGCGTAGTGCTGAATACAGCAAGTGCTATGGCGTTGCCCCAGGCAAGCGGGCTAATCGGCTCGCTGGGCCAAAGTAAAATGCCGGGGATAAGAAGCACCAAGGCTGACATTGCGCAGCTGCCTGCGGCAAGTACCCGAGGCGGCAAATGGCCCAAGCGTGTTTTGGAGTAATTGCCCGCCATGCCGTAGCAAAAGGTTGCCCCTAATACGGCAATGATAAACCAGCCATCGCCGCCCAAGGCAAAGTCCAGCCTATTAGCAGAAAGCACATAGACTCCCGCCAAGGCAAGCGCCAGCCCTAAATACTGCTGGCGCTGTATAGGCGTGGCAAAGAACAGCGCGCCTAATAGAGCCGTAAAAATGGGCGTGGTGGCGTTAATCAACGAGGTAAAACCAGCCTCCAGCCGTGTTGTTGCCAGCGCCAGCAGCGAAAACGGCAGCACATGGTTCATGATGCCTAGTAATAGCAACGGCCCTTTATGCTGCCAAATAAGCCGCAAATAGTGAACGCTGAGCAGCAGCGGGATAAGCAACAGCGCCCCAACGCCCATGCGCACTAAAACAAGCGGGATAGCGCCAAACTCCGGCGATGCAACGCGCATGAAAATAAACGACAGGCCCCAAAGTGAGGAGAGTATGACCAGGCGCAGCGCATCCGCTGATGACATGACGTGTCCTTGACGTTGGCGTACAGAGTGCTTTCGGCTTGCTGATTTCACTCTGCTGGGTAGCATAAGAGGGTTAGCGCGGCCTGGGAAGCACTCATCATCTGAGTTCGGCACGGTGCTAAAAATCAGCTACGCTGAACGGGGTGGTTAGTTGCTCTATGCGAGTGACCATTCAACCTTTTTTGATCATATCAGTATCCACTGATCAATCAGGTCTTTCGCTATCACTGATAAGGAGTTTTTCATGGATCGTAAAGCTAGCGCACGTTGGGAAGGTGGACTGAAGGATGGAAAAGGCACCGTTTCAACCGAAAGTGGCGCTCTCAGTGCTAATTACTCCTTCAAACAGCGTTTTGAAGACGAAAAGGGCACCAATCCGGAAGAGCTGATTGGCGCCGCGCATGCCAGCTGCTTTTCAATGGCGCTTTCCAAAGTTTTAGGCGAGGCTGGTTATACCGCTGATGCTATTGATACCACTGCCAGCGTTAAGCTTAAGCAGGATTCAGCAGGCTTTAGCATTTCTAACATTCATCTGGATGTCACCGCTGAAGTAAGTGGTGCCGATGAAGAGAGCTTCAAAGAGGCCGCTCAAAAGGCCAAGGAAAATTGTCCCGTATCAAAAGTGCTCAATGCTGAAATCAGCATGACGGCCCAGCTAAAAGGCTAGCACTTTATTGATTAGCGCTACGTTTAATAACGTAGCGCTTTTTTAATAGCCAAAATTTTATAATGGGTGGTAGGGCGAAATTATAAAACAATAAAACGCTAGTGCATGCCGTTTAGTGTGTAGGCTGATATAGCGGAAAGGTGAAGAGAGTGAGCTTTATAAGGTGTCTGAAAAGTAAAAATATTTGATGTTGTTGATTTTATACTAAGCGCTTGGTGTGCATGTTTGACTGCGTTATAGCGCTCAAATATACACTATATTTTAAACGCTAGATAAAATAAAAAGCCTTAGCAGAAGCTAAGGCTTTTAGAACTAGTGTACGAAGGTTGCTTTATGCGTCTACTTCGTCACGCTCAAATTCAGCGGCTTCTTCAAGCGCTTCTTTTGAAGCGTTAACGCGGACATCATATTTGTTACCTTCCGCATCCCAGATCAGTTCGAGTGAATCCCACTCGATGGCGACATCTTTTTCACCCATGCCAAGGAAGCCGCCAACACCGATGATCACAGCGGTCACTTGACCACTCTCATCAATAATCAGGTCGTGGATAGTGCCGATATTCTCGTCATCTTCGACGGTGCTTTTAACATGATGGCCCTTAAGGGAGTCTGAGTAGAAAACGTTTTCTGGCACACTGGTCAGATAGGTTGCTTCAACTTCAACGGTCGTTGATGTTGTTTCTTCGGCACTTACATTACCCGCTGCTAGCATGAAAGCAGGAACCATTAGTGTACCAATGACGGCTGATTTGATCATTTTCATTCCTCTTGCTCCTTGATAAGGCTCAGTATCTTACGTTGGTGTCTAAATCAAATAGTGGAAGTTAACGATTCAGAGCGATCCAGTTTATGAACCAGGCAGTGATGCTTGAACCGCTGCCTTTGCCTTTCCTTAAAATGCAGAATATACATTAGGTGTCAAAGGCTTGATGATCAGTTGCAAAGTATGCTTTAAGCGTTGTTTGCAATTAAAAAGCCTTGTTACGGTTGTGTGAAGCTCCGTATCTGACACAATATCAATGTAGTCGTTGTACTCTGTTTTTCAATAGTATTATTAATATATTTTTTAAATATCGGATTTTTAAGGACGGTTGGCAAGGCTTTACAATCAATGGAAAGTTCGTGGTGCTAGTTAACTGCGGCTGTGTCAGGGTGGCATGGAAGCCTGCCTCTTTTGAGAAGACTTCTCTGGGGTATGTATGCCGCTTTGATAGGGGTTAAGTAGCAGTTTTCGTACAAAGCCTAGCGGGCAGGGTCCAGTACACCGCCTAGCGAAGCATTACGCCTAAACCAGCCAGCAATGCTGGCGCGTGGTTGGTGGGTGGGAAGCACCTCGTGAGGAACGGTTTCTGACAAAAAGCAGGCAAACGTTCCGGCTTCCGGTACAACACGGGCAACTTCCTTGCTGGCATCATCAGGATGATAGATCACCATTTCGCCGCCGCCATCGCTTGGCCATTGAGGATTTAAATAGCCAACGGTAGAAATTACCCGGTTGGCGCGGCCGCGAAAGCTGTCCAAATGGCGCTGGTAAAAAGCGCCCGCCGGATAGTGGGCAAAATGCGCTTCATACTCAAAAAGGCCTAAAAACAGCGCCTGGTTAAGCGACTGCTGTAGCTCGCCCATTGCATCAAGATAGTGGCGTTGGGCTTCACTTTGACGGTCCAGCCAGTGGATGGCATCACCGCGAATATCCTTGCGCAAATGATGCTGCTGACCTCGGCCAATCCCGGCTTCTTCAAGCGCATCATGCTCGGCCATGTGCGAAAGCTCACGGTGTAAGGCGTGGCAAAGATCAAGATTGATCGCCGCGCGCCCCACATACCAGCCTTGCTCCACCAGCGCATCAACAATCGCTACTTGTACAGCGGGCGTTAACACGGGCGACGTGGTGAAGTTTGAAAGCATCATTTGCGTATACTCTTCGGCATCGCCGGGTGGCGGTCAGCGGGCAGTCGGCTGGTACGTTCGGGATAGTGCCGTAGTATACCTGGGGGTTGTTGATATAAGTCGATGGGCATGCCAAATCCTTCGGCTAACAACTCGACAAGCATCATCGCTGAAAGCCCCCAAATCACATGGCCATCCACGTGGTAGCTAGGCACGTAATGAGGCACGCCATCGACAGGAATGACATCTGTATGGGTACGTTGGTCCTCTAAAAAGTGGCTAAGTGGGACTTCAAAGATAGCGTCTAATTCACCGAGGTCTGCGACCAAAGGCAAATCCGGTGGAATAATGCCCACCCACGGAGTTACCCGCAGGCCATGCAGCGAAATCACATCTGAAAGTCGGCCTAGCGGCTCGACCACCGCTGGGTCAAGAGCGATCTCTTCCTGAGCTTCGCGCAGCGCTGTGGCATAAAGATCCGTATCTTCCGGCTCGCGTTTGCCCCCGGGAAACGCAACCTGACCGCTATGGGTAGCTAAGTGGTTTGCCCTGCGTGTAAACAGCAAGGTAGGCGATGCGCGATCAACCACAGGAATCAGCACAGCGGCTTCGCGCATCTGAAATTGGTCCAGCCTTTGAGGGTTGAGCTGTTGCAGCCGTTTGCGTAGATTCTCTAACATGGGGTATCCCGTCACTTTGTCCCTTTTTACCCAGCAGTGGTTATGTGCGTCAAGCATCGATAACGTGTGCCATTTAGCCGAAGGAATATGCCATGAATTTTTGCAGCCAGTGCGGCGATAACGTACGTTTCGCGGTCCCCGAAGGTGATGACCGGCCGCGCTACCTATGCGATGCCTGCGGTACTATTCACTACCAGAACCCGCGCATTGTCGCTGGAACGCTACCCGTCAGTGGCTCCAAAGTCTTGTTATGCAAACGTGCCATTTCACCTCGTAAAGGCTACTGGACATTGCCTGCCGGGTATATGGAAAACGCGGAAACGACGCAACAGGCTGCCGCCCGCGAAACCCGTGAGGAAGCGCATGCCGAGGTGCTCCTGGGCGACCTTTATACCCTGATTGACTTACCGCATATTAATCAGGTGTACATGATTTTTCGCGCAGAGCTTGTCGGTGGCTTTAGCGCTGGTGTTGAAAGCCTTGAGGTCGCCTTGTTTGATGAGCATGAAATCCCTTGGGATGAGATTGCCTTTCCAACCATTGAGCGAACGCTGCATCATTTCTACCGGGACCGGCTCCACCATCACTTTCCGCTACATACGGGCACGATCACATCTGAGGATCGTGAACGTTACTTTGGTAGCGCCTGATTGAGCAAGCGTTAAAGCTCGGCAAGCTGCCAAACATCATAAGCGACTTCTTCATAAGGGTGGGCAAGCTTAAGCGCAGCGATAGCCGCGTGTATGCAGGTGTCTTGGCAAACGAGCTCCACCTTAACCTCTTCAACGTGCTCGAGTGTTCCGACTGCGCCGATATGTGGGTCAGCACCCGAAAGCGGGCGAAACTGACCGGTGCCACTGGTTTGAAAGCAGCAGGCTTCATAGTTGCCGATTCGCCCGGCGCCCGTCTCGAAAACGGCTTCTTTAACGCTTTCGGCATCGTCAATGGGCACAAAAAACGCAAGCTTATACATGCCATACTCCTGTTAAAAACGTGTCTTTAAAAAAATGGCGCTTAAAACACAGCCTAGTGACATATTAGCGAACAGACGGCTTCTGGTCGCATGATTAGCTTTGTATGATGACGCTTTTGTGAATATGGTTATCGTCACGTTATCAATAAAGGCAGGACGCCAACCGATGGATAAATTTGAGGTGAAGTTGGACCAAGCGGCCAGAGCCGCCTGGATGTCGTATGTGGGCGGCCTAACGCAGGATGAAATCGCAAGCCAGTTGGGTGTTTCCCGGCCAGGCGTACAGCGTCTGTTGGCGTTTGCGCGCCAGGAAGGGTTGGTGAAGGTGCATATTGACCATCCTATTTCGAGCTGCATGACGCTAGGTCACACGCTGCGTGAACATTTTGGGCTGACCTTTTGCGATGTAGTGCCCGCTGAGACGGCATCTTCGGAAAATGCCACGCACTACCTGGGTGTTGCCGGGGCAGAGCGCATCGGCAAGTTGGTTGAGCGTAGCGAGCCGTTGACGCTATCACTGGGTAGTGGACGCTCTGTGCGGGCAGCGGTAGAAGCGCTTGATCGAACGGAGCGGCCCCAGCACCGGTTTGTGTCGCTGGTGGGGAATGTCGCCCGGGATGGCTCGGCCAACCGCTACGACGCGGTGATGTTATTGGCTGACAAAACCGGCGGCGAGCGGTTCTTACTGCCAGCGCCGGTGGTGGCCGAATCGATTGACGAGAAAAACGCAATGCTTTCCCAGCGCCTGTTTCAAGCTATCGCCAATGTGGCTCGGACGTCGGAAGCCGCGTTTATTGGGGTGGGGCGAATCGACCGCCAGGCGACGTTGTTCCAGGACCACTTTATTAGTGAGCGCGAGCTTGATGAGTTGTTGGGCTTGGAAGCCGTGGGGGAACTGCTCGGCTGGCCGTTAAATAGCCAAGGCGAAGTCATTGACTGCTCCATTACTCGGCGCGTGACAAGCTTGCCGCTTGAGCATTTTGGAAAGCATCTTATGGTCGCGATAGCCGGTGGCTACGATAAAGCGTTAGGCATTCATGCGGCGCTAAAAGGCGGCTGGTTAAAAGGATTAATCACCGACGAAGTGGCGGCACGGCGCATTGTTGAGCGGCTAACTTCCCGCCAAGCGTAGCGCGTTAAAAAGAGGCGTAACCATAAAGTCTAAGCCGTAGGGCTTTGATTTTTTTTGTCCTACGTACGATCATTTGTTCGAAACATGATCAAAATGATCAGGCGATAATAATGCCAACATTAGCCAAAGGAGAGTTATATGCGACTCGCGCGTCACTTGCCCGTCACCACCTTAGCAGCGGCCATTGCTGTGGCAGGCCATGCTCAGGCACAAACTGAAATCACGGTCGCCACCGTTAATAATAACGATATGGTGATCATGCAGAGCTTGACCGATGCGTTTGAAGAGACGCATCCCGATATCAAGCTGGACTGGGTCGTGCTGGAGGAGAACGTTCTTCGTCAGCGCATGACCACCGATATTGCCACGGGTGGTGGCCAGTTTGATGTTATGACGATTGGCGCTTATGAAGCACCTATCTGGGCGGAGCGCGAGTGGCTTGAGCCCTTGAATGACCTGCCTGATGAGTACGCCGTAGACGACTTGTTGACCTCCGTACGCGACGGGCTAAGCCTTGATGGCACGCCATACGCGCTGCCGTTTTATGCGGAAAGCTCGATGATGTACTACCGCAAAGACCTCTTCGAGGAGGCTGGGATTGAAATGTCCGAACAGCCGACCTGGAGCGAGGTACGTGACTGGGCCGAGCAGCTCCACGGCGCGCAGGAAGGGGTGGCGGGTATCTGCCTGCGTGGCAAACCCGGCTGGGGTGAAAATATGGCCTTCGTCTCGACGCTGGTAAACACTTATGGTGGCCGTTGGTTTGATGAAGAGTGGAATCCTGAACTCAATTCTGAACCCTGGGTGAATGCCATCGAGTTCTATGTGGACCTGCTAGGTAACTATGGCCCGCCCGGCGCCAGCTCCAACGGCTTTAATGAAAACCTGGCGCTATTCTCACGGGGAAACTGTGCGATGTGGGTGGATGCTACCTCCGCCGCGGGAACGCTTTATGATGGCGACGAGTCCAGCGTAGCCGACAACCTTGGTTTTGCCCCAGCGCCCGTGGCACAAACGCCAAAAGGCTCGCACTGGTTATGGACCTGGGCGCTGGCGATTCCTGCCTCCTCCGAGCATAAAGATGCTGCTAAGCAGTTTATCACTTGGGCGACATCACAAGAGTACATTGAGCTGGTTGGCGAAACCCAGGGTTGGACCAACGTACCGCCGGGCACTCGCGAATCCACCTACGCCAATGAGCATTACACGGAAGCGGCGCCTTTCGCTGATTTTGTGCTGAGCGCGATTCAAAATGCCGACCCGACCGATTCCACGCTAGAGCCGAACCCTTATACCGGCGTGCAAATTGTCAATATTCCTGAATTCCAAGCGATTGGCACCCAGGTAGGGCAGAGCATTGCTGCTGCGTTAACCGGTGACACCACGGTAGAACAAGCGCTAAACAGCGCCCAGCGCGCCACTGAGCGCACTATGCAGCGAGCGGGCTACAACGACTAATTAAGTAAAAGCGCCTACCCGTTACGCGGGTAGGCGTGTTGTAACGGTTTCTCGTTGGTTTTTTCGCGCAGGTATTCCCATGACTAAAACACGTGCTTCTGGCCGTACGGTTGGCGGGCTAAGAACGTTATCGCTTCAAGCCCCCGCTGTGACGCTGCTGTTGTTATGGATGATCATACCGTTAGGCATGACGATATGGTTCTCCTTCCAGTACTACAACCTGCTAATGCCAGGCATGAGTGGCTTTGCCGGGGTTGAAAACTACGAGTATTTGCTAACCGACCCCGCACTGTGGAAGGCAATGGGCAATACCTTGCTGCTGGTAGGCTGGGTATTGGCGATTACCGTAGTGGGCGGCACGCTGCTGGCCGTTCTTTTTCAACAAGACTTTGCTGGTCGCGGTATTGCCCGAGTGCTGGCAATTTCACCCTTTTTTGTAATGCCCACCGTGAGTGCGCTGGTGTGGAAAAACATGATGATGCACCCCTCCAACGGGGTGTTGGCATGGTTGGCAAACTCACTTGGTTTGCCTGCCGTAGACTGGTTTTCAGCGCTCCCGTTAACGTCCATCGTGATTATTGTGGCGTGGCAGTGGCTACCCTTTGCGCTGTTGATTCTGCTCACCGCCATGCAGTCCTTGGATGAAGACCAGGTGGAAGCCGCACGGATGGATGGTGCCGGGCCTATCGCGATCTTCTTCTTTATAACGCTCCCTCACCTTAAGCGAGCCATCAGCGTGGTGATCATGATTGAAATGATCTTCCTGCTGACCATTTTTGCCGAAATTTTTGTGACCACCTCGGGCGGGCCTGGGCTTGCGACCACCAATTTGGCCTATCTGATCTACATGCGGGCGCTGCTTGATTTTGATGTGGGTGTTGCCTCTGCTGGCGGGGTCATCGCGATTATTCTTGCCAACATCGTGGCGATTTTCCTGGTGCGGATGGTTGCGAAAAACCTTGAAGATTAGCGCTTTGGGCACTTGGAGAATATAAATGTCATTATTACGTTCTACTACGCCAGCGCAAAACGTGTCGGGGGTGGGTACCGCCCGCGGGTCAGCCGGCATGAAAACGCTCGTGATTACGCTGGTGGGCTGGTCGGTAGCGCTGGTGATTTTCTTCCCGATTTTATGGATGATACTCACCGGGTTTAAAACCGAATCGGCCGCAATTGCCGACCCAAGCTTTATCTTTACGCCCACGCTTGAAAGCTATGAAGCCGTACAGGCGCGCTCAGGCTACGCGCGCTTTGCGCTCAACAGTGTTGCCGTCGCATTTGGCTCGACGTTTCTGGCGCTGTTAATTGCTATTCCTTCGGCCTATGCCATGGCCTTTCTGCCCACTAAACGCACCAAGGGCACGTTGCTCTGGATGCTCTCTACCAAGATGCTGCCGCCTGTTGGCGTGTTGGTGCCGATCTATCTTATTTTCCGCGATGTAGGGCTGCTGGATACCCGCACGGGGCTGATCATTATTTACACGCTAATGAACCTGCCTATTGTGGTGTGGATGCTTTACACCTTCTTTAAGGACATGCCCAAGGACATCCTTGAAGCCGGGCGAATGGACGGTGCCTCGACGCTACAAGAAGTGTTCTTCTTGCTCTTGCCGCTGACTCTGCCAGGCATTGCCTCTACCGGTTTGCTCTCGGTTATCTTGAGCTGGAACGAAGCGTTCTGGAGCCTCAATCTCACCTCTTCCAAGGCAGCACCGTTAACCGCTTATATCGCCTCGTTTTCAAGTCCTGAAGGGCTGTTCTGGGCCAAGCTCTCGGCGGCTTCTACCATGGCCATCGCCCCTATTCTCATTCTTGGCTGGATGACCCAAAAACAAATGGTGCGTGGCCTGACCTTTGGCGCCGTCAAGTAAAGGAGTTTTGCATGGCAACCTTACAACTTAACAATATTACCAAGCACTTTGGCGACACCGCGGTCATCAAAGGGATCGACCTTGAAGTTAACGACCGTGAGTTTGTGGTGTTTGTGGGGCCTTCCGGTTGCGGCAAATCAACGCTGATGCGCATTATCGCGGGGCTTGAAAGCGCCACCGATGGCGACATCGTGATTGATGGACAGCGAATGAACGATGTGGGGCCTGCCGACCGTGGCCTGGCGATGGTGTTTCAAAGCTATGCCCTGTACCCGCACATGACGGTAGAAGGCAATATGGGCTTTAGCATGCGCCTGGCCGGTGTGCCCAAAGAGGAGCGCCGCGCCAAGGTGCTGGAAACCGCTAAAATACTTCAGCTTGAGCGGCTGCTTGACCGCAAGCCCAAGGCGCTTTCCGGCGGTCAGCGCCAGCGCGTGGCGATTGGTCGAGCTATCGTGCGCAACCCGAGTATTTTCCTGTTTGATGAGCCGCTTTCCAACCTGGATGCCGCGCTGCGCGTACAGATGCGTATTGAGCTTGCCCGCCTGCACGAAAAACTCAACGCCACCATGATTTACGTGACCCACGACCAGATTGAAGCCATGACCATGGCCGATAAAATTGTCGTGCTGCATGACGGCGTGGTTGAGCAGGTCGGTTCACCCATGGCGCTCTACCATCACCCGGCAAACCGCTTTGTGGCCGGATTTATTGGCTCTCCAAAAATGAATTTCTTTGATGTTGAATTAATCAGTACCTCGCCGGAAGGTGTTCAGGTTCGCTTGCCTGGTGGTGGCGAGTGCACGGTGCCCGTCAACGCCCAGGCGCTTGAAAACGTGTCCTCTGAAAGCACGCCTGTCGAAAGCCAGCCAGCTCTGGAACTGGGCATTCGCCCTGAGCACCTGGTGCTTGATGAGGCGGGTGCGCTCAGTGGCCAAATTGAAGTGCTTGAGCGCTTGGGTGGGCAAACCTCGCTGTATGTACGTATGGGTGACCTGTTGGTAACGCTGATGACGGATGGGGATGTGGCCTATCGCGTTCACGAGACCATACGCTTTGGCTTCGCCCCTGAGCGAGCACACTTGTTTGCGGCCGATGGCTGCGCGTTGCCCAGTCTCGCTCAGCATCCGCTGGCCGGGCTTACGCGACACGATAACCGCACATCAGGTGACGCTGAGGCGCTGGCATGAAGGCGGTTATATTTGATTGCGATGGCGTGTTGGTCGATAGCGAAGCACTGGCGGAAGGTGTGCTGGAGGAGTATCTCGGTAGGTGGCTACCCGATTTGAACATTGCCGAGCGGCTTGGCCAGGCGTTGGGAATGACCACCGGCGATATTCTTAAGCATCTGGAGCAGCACAGCGTGTATACGCTACCTGATAACGCCACTGAGCAGGTGGACTCGACTATTGAGGCGCGCTTGGCGCGTGAGCTTACCCCTGTCGCGGGCGCGCACGATGCCGTGCTGGCAATTCCCTTGGCCAAGGCGGTGGTATCCAACAGCCGCCGTCAGCGGGTTGTAGCGTCACTTGCATGCACCCAGCTGGCCGATGCCTTTGGCAAGGACACGCCTATTTTTACGGCGGACCAGGTAGCCAACCCTAAGCCAGACCCCGCGCTTTACCTGCTGGCTGCCACGCAGCTGGGCTATCTCCCCGGTAATTGCCTGGTCATCGAAGACAGCGTGGCGGGTGTCACCGCCGCCCACGCTGCCGGTATGTGTGTCATTGGTTTTGTAGGTGCCAGCCACGTGGATGCCGAACAGCCAGCACGGCTTTTAGACGCAGGCGCATGGCGTATTTTGGAGCACATGCAGGGGCTGAACGCGCTGGTGAATGAGTGGCAAGTACGCATTGCTAGCTAAGCAGGCGGCTGTTAGCACTCAACAACACTCGAATAAGACGGGGCGATAATGAAACTGACCGATAAAGTGGCGGTGATTACCGGGGGCGCACGGGGCATTGGCTTGGCAATTGCGAAACGCTATTTGGAAGAGGGGGCCAAGGTGGTGGTGGCGGATATTGATGCCGTGGCCATTGAGGAAGCCCTTGCCGTGCTGCACCAGGAGGCCCATGGGCAGGAGACGTTAGGGGTCGTGCTTAATGTCTGTCAGCGTACCTCTATTGATGCCATGGTGGAAAAGGTCGTGGCGCATTTTGGCGGTATCGATATTTTGGTCAATAACGCCGCAGTTTTTGATTTGGCACCGGTGCTTGAAGTGACCGAGGAAAGTTTTGATAAGCAGTTTGCGGTTAATACCAAGGGGCTTTTCTTTACGCTACAGGCGGTTGCTCAATGGATGGTTGAGCAGGGGCGGGGCGGCAAAATTATCAATATGGCCTCCCAGGCGGGTCGACGCGGCGAGGCATTGGTGAGCGTTTACTGCGCCAGCAAAGCCGCCGTGATTAGCCTGACTCAATCCTCTGGCCTGGACTTGATCAAACACGCGATCAACGTTAACGGCATTGCCCCAGGTGTCGTCGATACCCCGATGTGGGAAGCGGTGGATGCGCTGTTTGCCCGCTATGAAAACCGCCCCTTGGGCGAGAAAAAGCGCCTGGTTGGTGAAGCCGTACCCTTTGGCCGCATGGGCTTGCCGGAGGATCACACCGGTGCCGCGGTCTTTTTGGCCAGTGCCGACAGCGATTACGTCGTTGCTCAGACGCTCAATGTGGATGGTGGTAACTGGATGAGCTGAGGTGGTTATGACACCGGAACTTGATAGTCTTGCCCGCCAAATTATTCGTTCAGCCGAAGGCGCTTCACGCTATCTGGTTGCGCTGGCAGGACCGCCGGGCGCAGGTAAATCCTATCGTAGCGCTCTGCTTTGCGAGGCCATTAATCAGCTGCTTCCAGGCCAAGCGGGGCTCGTGCCTATGGACGGCTACCATTTCGACAACGCCATGCTGGGCAAGCAGCAACTGCCGATAAAAGGCGCGCCTCATACCTTCGATGTGGACGGGTTGCGCAGCGCCCTTGAACGTATTCGCCAAGCGCAGCATCCGGTCGCGGTGCCCGTCTTTGATCGGCCATTGGATTTAGCGCGCGCGGGAGGGCGGCTCATCACCCTTGAGCAGCGCATTGTGATTGTCGAGGGCAACTACTTGCTGCTCGACCGCTCCCCCTGGCGTGAGTTACGCCCGCTGTTTGACTGGACGCTGTTTCTGGACGTCGACGATGAGATATTGGTGGACCGGCTAATCCAGCGCTGGCTGGAAATGGGCCAGGACCACGCGGGGGCGCTGGAGCGCACCCACTGCAAGGATATGCTCAACGCGCAGCTCGTCAAACGCTGCTCTTTACCTCCTGATCAACGCTGGCACTAATGCCAATGCGCTGCTTCACCCTCTTTTAACCGTTTTCAAATCTACCCATCGCGCCAAGCAGGTTTTGGCTGGAGAGTACCCATGACCCGACTTAATAATCACAACCTGGGCAATCTAAACGGCGATGTCGCCACACCATGCTATGACCGTGCGAAGCTAACTCCAGGCATTGTGCATGTCGGCGTGGGCGGCTTTCATCGGGCTCATCAGGCCATGTACCTTGATGAGCTGATGCAGCAAGGGCTGGCGCTTGATTGGGGCATTGTGGGCGTTGGCGTTATGCAGGGTGATAAACGCATGCAGCAGGCGCTAGCCGCGCAGGATTACCTTTATACCCTGGTGGTTAAGCATCCTGACGGCCAGTACGCGCCTCGGGTTATCGGCAGCATGGTTAATTACCTGTTTGCCCCGGAGGACGTGGAGGCGGTCATTGAGCAGATGGCCGACCCGGACATTCGGATTGTGTCACTCACCGTGACGGAAGGAGGCTATAACTTCCATCCGGTGACGGGCGAATTTAATCTGGAAAATCCCCAAATGCGTGAGGATCTTGCGCACCCTGAAAAGCCCACCACCAGTTTTGGCCTGATTGTCGAGGCGCTGGTACGCCGCCGTGAGCGCGGCATTGCTCCGTTTACCGTAATGTCGTGTGACAACATTCAGGGCAATGGCGACGTGGCCAGGCGCATGTTCACCGCCTATGCCCGTGCCCGCGATAACCAGCTGGGCGAGTGGCTTGCGTCAGAGGTTGCGTTTCCCAACGCCATGGTAGACCGCATCACTCCCGTTACCGCACAGGCGGATATTGACGAACTGTCCCAGCGCTTTGGGGTAGAAGACGCTTGGCCGGTCGTATGTGAGCCGTTTACGCAGTGGGTGCTGGAAGATCACTTCCCGCTGGGCCGTCCGCCGTTTGAGCAGGTCGGCGTGCAGGTGGTTGAGGATGTCGAGCCCTATGAATTAATGAAACTGCGGCTTTTAAATGCCAGTCACCAGGCGCTCACCTACTTTGGCTATTTAGCGGGTTATCGCTATGCCCACGAGGTTTGCCAGGACCCCTTGTTTGTGGATTTTCTACTCGGCTATATGCGTGAAGAGGGCTCGCCAACGTTGGCGCCTGTGCCCGGTGTAGACCTGGAAGCTTACCGCTTAACGCTGATTGAACGGTTTGCCAACCCCGAAATTAAGGATACGCTAGCACGGCTGTGTGCCGAAAGTTCAGACCGTATCCCCAAGTGGCTGGTGCCGGTGATTCATCATCAGCTTGCTCACGGAGGCGAGATCGCGCGCAGCGCAGCGGTAGTGGCCAGCTGGGCACGCTACGCTGAAGGGGTTGATGAGCAGGGCGAGCCTATCGAGATTGTAGATCGCTTAAAGGAAACACTGACCGCAATTGCTGCTGAGAACCGTACCCGCCCCAGTGCGTTTATCGACAATCGTGAGCTGTTCGGCAGCCTGGTCGACCATCCGCGCTTTTATGAGGCTTATGTCCAAACACTTAATTCGCTGCATAAGCACGGCGCACGGGCTACGCTTGAGGCGCTTGTGGCATCCAAAGGAACGCTGTGATGTATATTGGTGTGGATTGCGGTACCCAGAGTACCAAGGTCGTAGTGGTTGATGTGGAGCGCGGCGTTATCCTGGGCGAGGCAAGCCGCCCGCATCGGCTGGATGAAGGGGAAAACGGCCGCCGTGAGCAGGCGCCTTCTGAATGGTTGGCGGCTTTAAAAGGTGCCTTTTTCAGTGCCCTGGAGCGCGCTGGGGTCAATGCCTCACAGATTCGCGGTATCGGTGTTTCAGGTCAGCAGCATGGCATGGTGGCATTGGATGCCGATGGCGTGCCGGTTTACCCTGCCAAACTGTGGTGCGATACCGAAACCAGCGCCCAAAACAGTGATCTTGTCGCCCGCTTGGGCGGTGAAGCAGGGTGCCTGGAAAAGTTGGGGCTGGTGCTACAGACCGGCTATACCGCCTCTAAAATCGCTTGGCTGCGCGAGCATCAGCCGGATGCCTACCGGCGCATCGATAACCTGTTATTACCTCACGATTACCTGAATTTTTGGCTGACAGGCGAGCGTGTGACCGAAGCGGGCGACGCATCGGGCACCGGTTATTTTGATACCCGCACGCGGCGCTGGCAGCTGGAGGTATTTGCTGAAATAGCCCCTGAGCTTGACCCGCAGCGCGTACTGCCACACTTGTTGGAGGCTCATGAACCGGCAGGGATTGTGCGCCCACTGATTGCCCGCGAGTTGGGGCTTGGCGATAACGTGGTGGTATCTTCAGGCGGTGGCGACAACATGCTAGGGGCAATTGGTACCGGCAATATTACCCCTGGTCTGATAACCCTTAGTTTGGGCACCTCCGGCACCGTTTGCGCTTATTCGCCTGAGCCTATTCTCTGCGATAACGCCATGGTGGCTAATTTCTGCTCAAGTACCGGCGGGTGGTTGCCGCTTATCTGCACCATGAACGTGACATCGGCCACCACGCGGATACGTGAACTGTTTGGTTTGGATTTAACAACGTTTAGCGACCTGGTGGCCAGCGCACCGGTAGGTGCTGAGGGCGTTACCGTGCTGCCGTTTTTCAACGGCGAGCGCGTACCCATGCTGCCGGATGCATCGGCTGATTTTTTGGGCTTGAACAGTATCAATACCCACCAGGCAAACCTGTGCCGTGCGGTGGTTGAAGGGGCCACATTGGGTTTGCGCTATGGGCTTGAGCTACTGGGCGATTTAACCGCAGGTGCCAGCCAAATCCGGCTGATCGGCGGCGGTGCCAATAGCCCGGTATGGCGGCAGATGGTGGCCGATATTACGGGTACGGAAGTGATATGCCCTGAGATTACCGATGCCGCTGCGCTAGGTGCGGCCATTCAAGCTGCATGGTGTGATCAACGTGCACAGGGCGTAACGCTTGAAGCGTTATGTAACCGCCTCGTACATCTTGATGCGCAATCACTTGCTGAGCCGAACCTTGCACGCGTTGAAGCGTATCAAGAGGTCTATGCGCGCTATACACAAGCGCTAAAGCAGCGTCATCAAAATGTATAACGACCTATAACGTTTTTAAAAAAATCGACGTACGCAGGGGTTAGCAGGCACACTGGGAGAATACTACCCAGCGGAGATGGCGATGGATGCTACCCTGCGAAGGCTACTCGACGCCCAGACGATACGGCCTACCGGTCAGTTACAGCCGCTTGGCGGTGGAGATAGTGCGGCGGTATATGCACTTGAAACCTCCCAGGGGCAGAGCGTGACTGCCAGAGGCGCCCGCAAGCCTTTTGCATGGCGACTTATGGTCGGGCAACGTATTGATAACTACCCGTGGCCCTGCCTTGATCGACCCTGCCGTTTATCGTCATTATTCCGATGTGGATATTGCCATGCTGACGCTGTTTGGTTCGCCGGGTAGTGGCTTTTTTGATGCCTACTGGGAGGGTAACGCCCCGCCTGACTGGTCAAGGCGTGAGGCGCTGTTTCAACTGTGCCCGCTGCTTAATCATTTACTGCTTTTTGGAGCGACCTACCGCACTGATATTGAGCAACGCGTAGCCATACTTGAAACATACGCTCAATAAGCTGAAAGCGAAGTGGCAGTAATAGATGTAGCAAAAGAAGTAGTAATACAGGGATTACCCACTAAAGTACAAACAAGAAAGTATAAACAAAGGGGTAGCACGATAGCGTGAAGAATAGCAGTGAAGCAGTGCCTGAAAATCCTGATGTCATGCTTTGGTCCAGGCTAACCGGATGCGGCTTGACAAGCTCGTTATTCATACAATTTTCTAGACTTCAAGTCTAGCATACATACATGAATGTAACTATAATGCCATCTTTCATAAATAGTTTACTAATAGTACCCCCATCATTGACACCTAGAGGCACCTACATGCGACTGGCACACTGGGCAGTCAATGCCCCTTTACGACCCCTATTACTGGCCGTTTTCACTGCGTCTATTGCGCTGCCTGCTCAGGCGGCAGACCTGATAACGGTCACGCGTGAAGCGCTGAGCAATAACGCCACGCTAAATTCAGCTCGTGCTCAGTACTCTGGGGTCGAAGCCGGTCGGGATGTTGCGAGAGGCGCGCTGTTGCCGCAGGTGAATGCATCAGGCAACGTGGCGCACCATGAACAATTTGAAAGTCAGTCAACGCGCACCATACCGGGCGCAGGTGGGGGTGCAGGTGTTGGAGGGGGAGATGATCGCTATAACAGCGTATCGCTGACCCTGGAAGCCACTCAAATGCTGTTTGATGAAGTGGCGCGCCAGCAATTCAATCAGGCTGATCGCGAAATCGACCAGCAGTTCTACCTGTTGGCTGCGACCGAACAACAGCTGCTTTTTGATGTTGTTAACGCCTATTTCGATATCCTTCGTGCGCATGATGTACTGACCACCCGACAGGCCCAAGAGCGTGCTATTGAACGCCAGTTGGAGCAGGCCAGTGAGCAGTTTGAAGTGGGTTTGATTGCCATTACCGACGTCGAAGAAGCACGCTCAAGCTATGATCAGTCGCGTGCTAATCGGCTTGCCGCTGAGAGTAACCTACAGGTGGCTTTTGAGGTGCTTGAGCAGTTAACCGGTCAGCGTTACCCGAACATCAACGCGCTAGGCGATGCGATGCCGGTGGTGAAGCCTTCAAGCAATCGTGACTACTGGGTTGAACAAGCGATTGAGCTTAATCCTCAAGTCCTTGCTCAGCAGGCGGGCATTGAAATTTCACGCGTGGGCGTTGATATTGCCCGTGCCGGCCGCCTGCCCACGTTCCAAGCATTCGCCAACTATCAGCATGCCGATAATGATCGCGATGCGGTTAGCGGTTATGACGCCTCCGGTCAGGTCGGGATATCGGCCAATCTGCCTATTTATACCGGTGGCAGTACCAGTGCGAGTATCCGCCAAGGCACTTACCAGTTGGAAAGTACGCAGTACGAGTTTGAGTCTCAGCGCCGTACCACGATTCAGCAAGTGCGCTCGCTCTACACCCAAGTCAGCAATAACGTTGAAACGGTAGAAGCGCGTCAGCAAACTATCGTATCGGCGCGAAGTGCGTTGGAAGCCACGCAGGTAGGGTATGAAGTCGGCACACGTAATATCGTCGATGTGCTGAATGCCGAGCAGAATTATTACGACGCCATTGCTGATTATGCTGAGTCACGTTACGACTATGTCGTTAACTTCCTTGGGTTGCGCCAGCAGGCAGGGTTGTTGGATGTACCGGCGATCGAAGAAGTGAATGCCTGGCTAACGGATGATCAGGTGACCTTTGCAATACCTGATACCGATGGTGGCAGCTATGAGCGTGCCATGAATATTGGTGCGCCGCCTACGCCGGATAGGTAATCACAACGAATAGCCGTTGCTTTTAAAAGATAGCTTTTAACTCATGGCTTTACGGGTAAGTCGCCTGCACTTGAATAAAGCGTCATTTGTAATCAAGGCAGCCGCCAGCGCCGTCAATCAACGTTTTGAAAAGATCAAGGGAACCCACGCATGAGAAAAATGATTCACTCACGCCGAGCGAGTCTAGTAACGCTGATTGCCGCGCTAGTGTTGACGGCCTGTGGCCAGGACCAATCGCAAGAGCAGCAGGCCGAGCAGCAAGAGGCTCCGCCTCATAAGGTGGAAGTGGCGGAAGCGGTACGTCAGGATATTCCGTTAAATAAATCGTACCCTTCGTTACTGCGTAGCGATAGTGAAGTGACGCTGGTGGCACGTGTTAACGGTTATCTTGAAGAGCGTCACTTCCAGCCTGGCCAAATGGTGGAAGAGGGTGATTCGCTGTATACCATTGAGCCTGACCTTTACCAGTCAACGGTTAACCAGCGTGAAGCTGACCTGCAAAGTGCCCGTGCCGAATTATCCCGCGCCCAGCGCGATGCGCAACGCTTTGAACAGTTGCTCAGCCAAAACTCTGTAAGCCGTCAGCAATATGACCAGGCGCAGGCAGACCAACGTGTGGCACAAGCCAACGTTGCCCAAGCCGAGGCTGCACTACGCAGTGCTAACCTGGACCTTGGCTATTCAAATGTAACGGCCCCTGTGTCGGGCATGATCAGCTTGAGCCAGATTAACGTTGGCAACCTGGTTACCTCAGGAACAGAGCTTGCCACTATCACCCCGTTGGACCCGCTTGAAGTGCGTTTTCAACTGCCTCAGCGTGATGCCTTTGAGCTACGCCGCCAGTTACGTGAAGAGGGCGATACGTCCATTACCGCGCTGTTAAGCGTGCCCGGCGTAAGCGGTGCCAGCGGGTCTGAACTTGAAGGCCAGCTCGACTTCCTGGGCTCCCGCGTGGATTCCGGTACCAGTACCGTTCAGGCGTCTGCCAGCTTTGCTAATCCGGATGGCGCTATTCTGCCCGGCCAATTTGTGCGAGTACGTCTTGATGGTCTGCGCCGTTTTAACGTGATGGCAGTACCTGAAATTGCGGTCACTCAAGGCTTAATGGGCCCTCGCGTGTTTGTCCTGGATGAAAATGACCAGGCGCGCGAGCGCACGGTGCAGTTAGGCGATGTCGCTGGCCCTTGGCAGATCATTGCTAATGGTCTTGAAGAGGGTGACCGTGTGATCGTGGGCGACCCGGCGGGCATTGAGCCTGGAATGGCTATTGATCCACTGCCGTTTGATGGCGACGCCGATGAAGTAGTTGAGCGTGTTGAAGAGGCTGAAGCTCAGGAGCAACAAGAGCAAGCCGCTGCCGCTTCCCAAATGACAGAAGGTGCTGGTGATGTGCCTGCAGGGGAAGAGGAAGAGGGTACTCAATAATGAATTTCTCCAACTTCTTTATCAGCCGGCCGATTTTCGCCACGGTACTTGCGATTATCCTCACGCTGATAGGTGCCATGGCCATGCGGATACTGCCCATTGAGCAGTATCCAAGTGTGGTGCCGCCCACCGTATCCGTACAGGCTCAATTCCCAGGCGCTGACGCTGAGACGGTCGCCCAGACGGTCGCTGCACCGCTGGCTGAGGCGATTAACGGCGTAGAGAACATGCTTTACATGACCTCTAACAGCGCTGATAACGGCATTATGAGCTTGAGTGTGGCGTTTGATATCGGCACTGATGGTGATATCAACACTATTAACGTGAATAACCGTGTTCAGGGGGCGCTTTCTCAGCTGCCCGAGCAGGTTCAGGCTCAGGGCGTTAACGTTTCACTGCGCTCTGACTCGATCCTTATGTTGATCGCCCTAACGTCCCCGAACGGCGATTACAACAACGTGTATATGCAGAACTACGCCACGCTTAATATCCTCGATGACCTACGCCAGGTGCCTGGCGTAGGTAATGCCGAGGTGCTGGGGGGTGGTGAGTTTGCCATGCGTATCTGGATGGACCCTGACAAGCTGGCGCAATACGACCTCACGCCGAGTGAGGTAGCTAATGCTATCCGTTCACAAAATACCGAAATCCCTGCCGGTAATTTAGCCGCCACGCCGCAAGGTAGCCCGCGCGCTTATACGTATACCATCACTGCCGGTGGCCGTTTATCAGATACGGATGATTTCCGTAATATCTATTTGCGCACTAACCCTGATGGCTCATCGCTACGCCTGGAAGATGTGGCACGCATTGAGCTCGGTGCTTCATTTTACGGCATTGACGCGCAGCTAAATGGTTCAACGATGACGCCCATCATCATCAACCAGCAGCCGGGCGCCAATGCGCTGGCCACTGCAAATGCGGTGCGCGAAACCATGGCAAACCTTGCCAGCCGCTTCCCGCCAGGGCTTGAGTATGTCACGCCGTATGACACCACGCAGTTTATCGATGCGTCGGTAGAAACGGTATTGCATACCTTTATTGAAGCCTTTCTGATCGTTATCGTGATCCTGTTTATCTTCCTGCAGAACTGGCGCTTTACCGTGATTGCCATGTCGGTGGTGCCGGTGTCGGTGATTGGTACCTTTGCAGGCTTTTACCTGTTTGATTTTTCTATCAACCTGCTAACGCTATTCGCCCTGGTGCTTTCAATCGGGATAGTGGTGGATGATGCGATACTGGTAGTGGAGAACGTTGAGCGTGTATTAGGCGAAGATGACGAGGTTACCGTTAGAGAAGCAACGGTTCGTGCCATGCGCGAGGTTGGCGGGCCGGTTATTGCCACCTCACTGATCATGGCCGCTGTTTTCGTGCCTGTTGCGTTTATGGGCGGCTTTACTGGGCAGATCTATCAGCAGTTCGCGATTACTGTCGCGATCTCGGTAGCGCTGTCAGCGCTAATGGCGTTAACGTTTACACCGGCGCTTTCCGCCATCTTCATCAAGCATAACTTGCACCATTCACGCCAGTCAGCATTCAAGCGGGCGATTACTACGCCTCTGCGTCTATTTGATCGCTTGTTTGCAGGTATCACCGCAGTTTATATGTGGTTTGTGGTGCGCCTGGTACGCTTTTGGGTGCTCGCCTTGGCGCTGACGATCGCGACCGGTGCCGGCTCCTACTGGTTGTACGCCAATACGCCCTCAACATTGGTGCCGGAAACCGACCAGGGCATCGTGCTGGTCAGCGTGTCGCTACCCGATGCCGCCTCGCTTGACCGCACCGAGAACTACATGGCAAAGCTTAGCTCCGCTATTGAGGATATTCCCGGGGTGCAATACTCCTCGGCGATAGCGGGCTACGATATTCTTGCAGGCTCGGTCAATACGGCGCGCGGGATTATCTTTGTCAATATGGTGCCCTGGGGAGACCGTGATCTAACGGCAGCGAGCCTGGTGGGGCAAATTATGCAGCTGGGGGCCAGTATTGATGGCGGTACTGCCATGGCCTTTAACGTACCGCCGATTATGGGGCTTTCTACCACCGGTGGGTTCACCGGCTATCTGCAGTCGTTTGACGGCGCCTCACCTCGCGAGCTTTACGAAGCCTCACTACAGATTATGGGCGCGGCGAATCAGCATCCAGCGTTAAATCAGGTCTTTACCACCTTTAACGTGAACGTGCCTTCCTATCGAGCTGAAATTGACCAGCAGAAAGCGCTTAGCTATGGCGTGGCACTGGAGAATATCAACTCGGCGTTATCCAACACCTTTGGTAATGGCTTTGTGAACTTCTTTAGTTACCAAAACCGTAACTTCCAGGTGTATCTACAAAACGAGGATCAATTCCGTAAAACGCCTGACGACTTAAATAGTGTCTTCGTGCGGGGTGGCAATGGCGAGCGTATCCCGCTCTCCGAGTTCGTAACGCTGGAGCGCCAGGTAGGCCCATCGGTCGTATCACGCTTTGGCGTGTACACCGGCGCCCAGTTCCAGGGCGGCGCGGCGCCTGGCTATAGCTCTACCCAAGCCATTGAAGCCATGAATGAAGTCGTCATGGATACGCTCGGGCCTAACTGGGGCATGGGCTGGACCGGTACGGCTTACCAGGAAGCAAACATGGGTAATACAGCGATGCTTGCCATTGTGTTTGGTATCTTGATGGTCTTCCTGATCCTGGCGGCCCAGTATGAAAGCTGGTCGTTGCCCCTGGCGGTACTTACCGCAACGCCGTTTGCCTTCTTGGGCGGGATTGGGGGCATCGCGTTGCGAGGCCTGGATACCAGTGTGTATGTGCAAATCGGTATGTTGGTGGTCGTAGGGCTTGCGGCGAAGAACGCGATCTTGATCGTGGAATTTGCCGAGTTGCAGCGTAAAGAGCAGGGCAAAACGATTCGCGAAGCAGCGATTACTGCCGCTGAGTTACGTTTCCGTCCTATCGTCATGACATCGCTTGCGTTTATTTTCGGTACCTTGCCACTGGCCTTGGCGACCGGCGCCAGTGATGTAAGTAGCCACCATATCGGGACAACCGTTGCGGTGGGCATGGCCTCTGTGGCCGTTCTGGGAAGCGTGTTTATTCCCAGCTTCTACGCCATGATCGCCACTGTGTCCGACTGGCTCTATCGTAAACGCCATCCGGACCGTGATAACCAGAAACCGGCACTGGAGCACGACCAGCCGTAACCGCGTTTCACCACTAATGAGCGGGCACTACCGAAAGGGAGTGCCCGTTTTTTTATGGCGTGATGAGCCGCATCAAGGTAGTTAAGAGAAAAAAAGAATAATTTGGGCTATGCTAAAAGAGACCACACGTTTTTAGCCTGGATCAATAATATAATCCCAGGCGGAAACAGCACCGGACGAAATGTCTGGAGGAGGACACGCCATGCAACCTGTTATTTCTGCTGCGCTACAGTTTCCAACCATTGTGTTTACGTTTCTACTGGGACTGTTAGCGCTTTATTGGATGTTGGTGCTGCTTCGAATAGCCCCTCTTGAGTTATTTGAGCGCGACAGCCTGCGCGATGATCACATGGCCAGTACGCTGGTGTCGTTAGGGTTTGCAGGTGTGCCGGCAACGCTTGCGCTGACGTTTCTTGTCGTGATTGCGGGGAGTTTTGCATTAGCGGTAGAGCTTTTAGTGCTGCGTTGGCTATCGCTGGGGATGTTGCGCGTGCCGGTAGGCGTACTGATCCTGTGGGTATCCTTTGCTGTTGCTTCACCCATTGCCGCCGCCTTATGCCATAGCTTGCACCGGGGCTTGCATCGCTATCAGCCCTTTACGCGGCGCTGCCTGTTGGGTTCGGCGGTCATCGTGTCCGGGCGTCAGGGCGATGGATTTGCCATGGCAGTGATTGAAAACGAGCCTAATAGCCATGTCAGGCTGCACTGTAAAGAAGGGGATTGCCCACAAGAAGGTGAGCGTCGCGTTTTGGTGAAATACCTCGCTGGTGAGAGCGCTTATCGCAGCGTAATGGAGCAGACCTATCTGGATACTCGGGTACGTTTAAATAAGCTGCGTCTTCGCTATCACCACCAGGATGAAGGCTACTCAACCTAACGTTATTAGCGATTAACGTTCACTACTCGCACCAGCGCCGCCACTGTCTTGTTAGCCATTGTCTTGTTAGTCATTGCCTTATGGATGACGTGTCAGTGGCGGTGTGGCTTTATCCATCGGTGTTGAATGCTTGCCACTAATCACCACAATGGTGGGGTATCCCAGTAGAGGCAGGTTGCTGCATTGCAGCGGATGGCATGGATTCGGGGTTGTACGAAAAGTTGCTGAGCGAAGGCCAGACAAGGCAAAAATCAGCGAAAAAACGGACCGAGCTCGCGCACGAGTTTACATGTGTAAATGAGTATTTTGATCGGACTCGCGCACGAGCTGATTTTTAACGCCGTATGGTCGAGCGTAAGCAGTTTTTGTGCAAAGCCTAGCGTTGCATAATGCGTATCAATGTATCAATCAGTTCGCCGCCGCGTTGGTGTATGGAGAACGCATCCGGTGTGCGTAGCCAGTCGTGGAAAAGGCCTCCCAGTGCCGACTGCAACATGCGCGTCGCGACCTCTGGTGTCACATCTTCACGCAGCAGCTGCTGATGCTCCGCTTCTTTGAACACAATCAGCATTTCTGAATAACACTCTTCACCAATATCATCCTGCATGGCAAGTGGGTTGATATCGCTAAAAAACTCGCAGCGGTGAAGCAAAATGGAAAGAATCCGCTGGTGAGAAGGTTGCTCAAGACGCGCCAGACCTGCATGGCAGGCAAGCCGGATGGCTTCCATCGGAGAGATGGTTTCATCGGCCTTGCTGACAGCTTCCATTAGCGACTGGAACGGCATGTGTACGCGCTCCACCAGTGCCATAAACAGGTCGCCCTTGTTTTTAAAGTGCCAGTAGACCGCGCCACGGGTTAATCCCGCATGGCGTGCAACCTGCTCAAGAGACGTGCGTGCAACACCCTTTGCAAAAAATACCTCTTCGGCCGCATCCAGCAATGCTTCTCGGGTAGCAGCGGCTTCCGCTTTGGTCTTTCTCGCCATGGAAACGCAACCTCATTAATGACACAAGATGAACATATTTTATCCGATATGGTGTAATTTTTACATTCAAAACTGTATGGATAGATGATTAAACGCATGGCTTGTGTTATCAAAACCTCATGTCTCGAAACCGCAGGGGCTCACTGCGTGCGGTAGGCGCATCGCCAGGCCCTCATTAACGTCATTTGCTTAGTGGTTAATCACGCTAAAAAAAGGAGACTCAGGATGGCGCGAGCACCTTTTCAACTTGCCGGGCACACCATACCGCCTGGCCAGCGTTCGCAAATTGATGTGCCGGTGGCGCGTCTTTACACCCATACACCACTGCATATTACGGTCGAAGTGGTACACGGGCGAAAAGAGGGGCCCGTTATATTGGTGTGTGGCGGAATCCACGGGGATGAGATTAATGGCGTTGAAATTGTACGTCGCCTATTGCGTTCAAAGGCTATCAAAAGCCTAAGAGGCACCTTGATTGCCGTGCCGGTGGTTAACGTTTTCGGCTTCTTGCAGCAAACGCGTTACCTGCCTGACCGTCGCGATCTTAACCGCTGTTTTCCGGGCAGTGAGAACGGCTCCCTCGGGGGGCGAATCGCGGCGCTATTTCGCGAACAGATTGTCGATCAGGCAACGCATATTATTGACCTTCACACCGGCGCAATTCATCGCACGAACCTTCCCCAGATACGCGCTCAGTTAAGCCCAGGCAGTGAAACCGAGCGCATGGCCAATGCCTTCGGCGCGCCGGTGATTCTGAATGCAGAGCTGCGCGAAGGTAGTCTGCGTCACTATGCGCAAACGCGTGGAATCCCTGTGCTGACCTATGAGGCGGGGGAAGCGCTGCGCTTTGATGAGTGGGCCATTGCCCCGGGTGTACGCGGCATACTGCGCGTAATGCGTCGATTGGATATGCTCACCGGCGAACAGCGCCGCCGCTCGCTCGCGCCTGCCGAGCTTGCTAATGGGTCCAGTTGGGCGCGTGCACCTATCGACGGGATATTAAGACCCAAGGTGCGCTTGGGCGCGCGAGTCGCCAAGGGGGAGGTGCTCGGTATAGTGGCCGACCCATTTGGCAATCAAGAAGGTGAGGTCAAGTCGATGGCCGATGGCATTGTGATTGGCATGAGTCGCCTGCCGTTAGCCAATGAAGGCGAAGCGCTTTATCACATTGCTCGTTTTGATGAGATAGAAGAGGCCGAAACGGCGATTGAGAGTTTTCAATCAAGCCTGACACCGCCCCCTGACGCACTCTATTAAATATCTGATAAGCGCGATAAAAAAAGGTTATTAGCGCAATAGCCAAGGAGTACATGAGATCGCTGGCGGGAAGCAGCTCCTTTGACTATACCTGTGAGGGGGGCAGTTATCCTAAATTAAAAATAATAAGTAAAAACGTATTATTTGTTTTTATAAAGCGGTGCCTTGAGCACCGCGCCAGCCGTGACATGGAGGAAAAGCGATGACGAGCGATAAACCCAGACATACGACGACAGGGGCTGGCATTCCGGTATCCAGCGACGAACACTCTCTTTCGGTAGGTCCGGATGGCCCGATTGTACTGCACGATCATTTTCTGATGGAGCAAATGGCGGCTTTCAACCGAGAGATGATCCCCGACCGTCAACCGCATGCCAAGGGCAGTGGCGCTTTTGGCCACTTTGAAGTCACCCATGATGTCAGTAAGTACACTAAAGCGAAGTTTCTGAAAAAAGGCACAAAAACCGACGTGCTCATTCGCTTCTCAACGGTCGCGGGGGAAGGCGGCAGCCCGGATACTTGGCGTGATCCACGCGGGTTTGCGGTGAAGTTCTATACGGAAGAGGGCAACTTCGACATGGTGGGTAACAATACCCCCGTGTTCTTTGTCCGTGATCCGATGAAATTCCAGCACTTTATCCATTCGCAAAAGCGCCGCGCCGATAACGGCCTGCGTGATCACGATATGCAGTGGGATTTCTGGACGCTGGTGCCGGAATCTGCCCACCAAGTGGCTTGGTTAATGGGTGACCGTGGCGTGCCCGCTACGTGGCGGCACATGAACGGTTACTCCAGCCACACCTATATGTGGGTGAATGACGAGGGTGAACGGTTCTGGGTGAAGTACCATTTCAAAACCGACCAAGGCATCAAGTGCATGACCCAGGAACAGGCCGACCAGATGGCCGGTAGCGATGCGGATTACCACCGCCGTGACCTGTTTGAAGCTATCAAACGCGGCGAGTATCCCACCTGGACACTGCAGATGCAGATTATGCCCTTCGAGGATGCCAAAACGTATCGCTACAACCCTTTTGATCTCACCAAGGTGTGGCCCCACGGCGACTATCCGCTGATGGAAGTGGGCAAGCTAACCCTTAATGAAAACCCCACCGACTTTCATAGCCAAATCAATCAGGCCGCCTTCGAGCCTAACAACATGGTGCCCGGTACCGGCCTTTCACCCGACAAGATGCTGTTGGCGCGCTCTATCTCCTATGCCGATGCGCACCGGGCTCGCTTGGGTGTGAACTACAAGCATATCCCGGTGAATACGCCCAAGTGCCCGGTCAATAGCTATACCCAAGGCGGGGCGATGCGGATGCACCATGCAACGGACCCCGTGTATGCGCCGAACAGTAAAGGCGGCCCCAAAGCCGATGGCGAGCGTTTCCCGGAAGATGCCGTATGGGCGACTAGCGGCGAGTTTGTGCGTACCGCCTATACGTTACGCAAAGACGATGACGACTGGAGCCAGCCGCATACATTGGTACGTGAGGTAATGGATGACGCCGCGCGTGACCGGCTGGTATCCAACGTGGTGGGGCACTTGTCGGGTGGTGTAACCGAGCCAGTGCTGGAGCGCGCCTTCGAGTACTGGCGCAATATTGACCAGGAAGTCGGTGAGCGTATCGAAAAAGGCGTGCGCGGCAACTAAGCCCACGAGCGTGGATTAATCGCCGCACACTAAAGCCCGCTACGTTAAGACGTGGCGGGCTGTTCTTGTTCTGGCATCGGCGCTTGTGATGGCTCGTTAACCAGCCCGATAGCATCATCAAACAAGCGTAACCCGGCGCCTTCTTTATGTGCGTGCTCCGATAGAAGACGCCGAAAACGCCGACCGCCTGGGCAACCCTGAAAAAGCCCCAGCAGATGGCGGGTAATATGGTTAAGCTTCGCGCCTTCATCTAACCGCTGCTGAATATACGGGCGAAATGCCCGGGCCGCCTCAACCCGGCTAGCGGCTGGGCCGGGCACGTCATAAAGCAACGTATCTACCTCAGCCAGCAACCAAGGATTTTGGTACGCTTCACGGCCAATCATCACGCTATCCACACGCTCAAGCTGTGCCTGACACTCTTCAAGCGTTTTAATCCCACCGTTGATGCCGATATGCAGCTCAGGGCGGTCCTGCTTTAAACGATGCACACGCGGGTAATTGAGCGGCGGCACGTCGCGGTTCTCTTTGGGCGATAGACCTTTCAGCCACGCCTTGCGCGCATGCACAGTAAAAATCTCACAACCGGCGCCCGCGACTATGTCGATAAAGCGCGCCAAGTCGGCGTCTTCATCCTGGTCATCAATCCCGATACGGCACTTCACCGTAACCGGAATCGAGACCGCCGCCTGCATGGCGCGCACGGTATCGGCGACTTTTTCCGGGTAGCCCATCAGGCAAGCGCCAATCATGTTGTTCTGCACCCGGTCGCTTGGGCAACCTACATTCAGGTTAACCTCGTCATACCCCCACGCCTCAGCAATCGCCGCGCACTCGGCAAGCTCCCCGGCATCGCTACCGCCAAGCTGTAAGGCAATGGGATGCTCCACATCGCTATAACCCAAAAACCGCTCACGCGGCGAGCCATGCAAAATAGCGCCCGTCGTCACCATCTCGGTATACAGCAGCGCCCGCTTGGTTAACGTGCGTGCGAATGCCCGGTAATCGCGGGTTGTCCAGTCCATCATGGGCGCGACGGAGAAAGTTCTATCCAGCGCAGGGCGAGCGGTGCCAGACTTCATGCGGGTTTGCTGTGTTGTGCTATCATTCATAACTGTTCATATTTACAGTGGTTTGACCACGTTTTAAGCAAATTAGTGTCACAAATTTGGCACCACATGGCACTTTAATTTGTCACATTTTCGAGGCTGTAATGGCGACGATCGTGAAGCGTCCGAAAAGGGACGGCAGTTTCTCATACCTGGCGCGTATTCGCATTGCGCGTACTGGTCAACCTGACTACTCAGAGTCAAAAACATTCCCTAAAAAAGCGATGGCCGTTGAGTGGGCGAAGCGTCGGGAACTGGAGTTGGCCGCGCCTGGTGGCGTGCTGACGGCTAAATGGAAGGGCGTCACTTTACACGATGCCATTGAGCGATACCTACATGAATTTGCTGACGGTGCTGGCCGTAGCAAGCGGGCCACTATTGAGCAGCTGCAGCGTTTCCCCATTGCACGCGTCAAAATTACCGAGCTGAGTAGTGAGCAGATCATTGATCATGCCCAGATGCGTCGGCGTAGCGGTGTTAAGCCTTCAACTACGTCGCAAGATATCACTTGGCTGGGCATCATTTTGAAAACGGCGGTCGCTGCCTGGCGTATGCCGGCGGACCTAAACGAATTTGAATCGGCGAAGCTGCTTTTGCGTAGTAAAGGCTTGATCAGCCGCCCTGACTCACGGGATCGTCGGCCAACTTTGGAAGAGATCGAGCAGGTTCGCGCTTATTTCCAGCGGTCACAGAAGATCCGGCCGAGTGCGATTATTCCTATGGAAGACATTATGGACTTTGCGATCGCCTCGGCCCGCCGGCAGGAAGAAATTACCCGGCTCACTTGGGACGATCTGGATACAGAGGCGATGACCTGCTGGGTGCGCGATGCTAAACACCCACGTCATAAGTGGGGCAACCATAAGCGCTTTAAGCTCACCCATGAGGCGATGGCCATCATTCAACGGCAGCCTCGTAAAAAAGATGAGCCGCGGATCTTCCCCTATTGGGCGAAATCGATTGGCACTCGATGGAGAGCAGCGACAGAATCCAAAGGGATTGAAGACTTACGTTTTCACGACTTGCGCCATGAAGCAACTTCGCGGCTCTTTGAGGAAGGATATGAAATTGTGGAGGTGCAGCAGTTCACGCTCCACGAAAGCTGGGATGTTCTGAAGAGATACACGCATTTAAGGCCTGAAAAACTGCAACTGCGTTAGCCTTATACCGTTATCTTTTGTGTTGTGTTAAGCGCCGCAAATGCGGCGCATATCTCACTCATTCACCATCTTCCACTGTTCCCGCGCTTCGTCCCGCTTCTTATCAATGTACTGCGCTAGGTCGATCGCGCTAACCAACCAAGGGCTTTTTTGCGAGTCCCCTGCGCGATAGGCGGGTACCGGCAGGGCTTGGGCACCTGCACGGAAGGCTGCAGTGCGGGGGCTGATGCCGAAAAAGCGTGGGGCGACCTCTTCCAGTGGTAGTTCTGTGCGGCCATCGAATTCAGCGAGTAAGCCAAAGTATGTGTTCATTGTTTTCTCCCTTCGTAAAGTGATTGAATTTGCCGTGCTAATGGACAGTTTTCCTGTTGTGGCTCAAGGTTTATTAGGGCTGCAGTTAGTCCTTCTGCCACTATGTCTTTGGGAACATTTGTTAGCAGGTTATTCCAAGCTCGCTCAGCTTCACTGATAGGCATTTGATTGCTCACCTGAATTGACACGAGATAGTCAATGGTTGAAAAAACCTTATTTTTTTCATCTTGATTCATTATTAGGCTCTCCTATGGCACAAACAGATAACATCCAAGCTTTCGATGAGCTGACCGGCAGCATATTGGCCCGGCTCTATTCAGCCTTTCCGGTGCCCATCACCCTCAAGGCGGGTGATTTTGTCGATAACCCATTGGTGTATAGCGAGCATGTGCAATGTGATGTGGCTTCTGAGGAAGCCAGGTTTTTTACCGCTACAGCTAAATGGCTTCAAATGGCTGGCTACATCTATTTGAAAGAGATAGATAGAGGCAATCTGTATGTCACGAACTGCGTACTGACTGCTAAAAGCCTGGAACTGTTGAAAGTTAAACCTGCGAACCTGAGTAACGAGGCCAGCCTGGGCGATCAGTTGACCGCTGCTGCCAAGCAGGGCAGTAATGACGCTGTTCGTAAAGCTATCACCGAAGTACTCAGCCACGGTGCTCGCTTTATGCTCCAGACAATTAACTAATTTCTTAGCGCACATGCCGCCCCCTACGCTCACGAAGGCTTTGGCATTCCACGCACGTTGTCGCCCAAGGCAATGCATCGCGGCGGGGCTTGGGGATCTCGTTACCGCAGTCCTCGCAGTCCGGGTCATGGTTTGGAATGCGCAGGGAAAGGCGACTGCTAAGCGCGGCCTCCATGCGGCGTTCCATGAGCTCGGCGGCGATGTCGGCGTTATCGGCCATGGTTACTGTTCCTTTTGTTCGATGGCAGCAAAGCGCTGCATTAGCTGGTGGCCATGCGGCAGGTATTCGTGCAGCTCGCGATCGCTAACGGCTGACCACTCGATCACAGCTAGGGCGGCGCGGCGTAGGTCGTCATCCAGTGCTCGCAGGCTGGTGAGCTTCAGTGGCCAAGCGGCACTGTTATAAACGGCCAGCAGCACGCGGCGGCAGTACTGCGGTTGGTGGCTATCGCCCAGACCAACGTGGGCCAGGCGTTTCAACGCAGGCAGGCCGCTAGTGGCCACCTGAGTGCGGTAATCATCGGCGTTGGCTTCGGCAGCAATCATGGCCTCCAGCGCTTGGCGGTTACGTTCGCGTAGGCGCTGGGTCACCAGTGGCATTGAGTGGTTAGTAGTCATCACGGGCTCCTTCATGCTTGAAACACCCAGCACTTCACGCTGCCGCCATGTAAGCGGACGCGGGAGTTCACGGTGCGGTTGGAATCGATAAATTTGCGGGTCTTGCTGCTTTTCAGGTAACGCTTCAGCTCGCGTACCTCCGGGGTACGCAGCTTGTATTCGGCGCAGGTGCGCTCGAAGTCCTTCAGATTGATCGCGATCAGGTCGCTGCCCTTGCCGTAGTGGTTCAGCATCGGCTCATCGCGTAGGCCTTCGATGTAATCAAAGGCCTCCCAGAATTCGGCGACCAAGGGGTGGTCAGCATTGATGGATTGTTGCCGTTCACGGGCCATGCTCACTATGTGGCCAAGGGCGGTATCCAGCGTTTGCTCATCAAACAGGCCCAGCCCTTCCGGCCCTAAGCACTCCACCAGGGCCATCAACTGGCCGTGACACTTGGCGATACGCAGCACTTTAATATCCGGGTCATCAGCAAGCTGGTCGGCATAGTGCCGGGCGCGCTGGGTGATCAACGCCATCAACGCGGCTTCCCGCAGGGCAACCTGCAGGCTGAACTGGCTAACTTGCTCGATCTCGGTACGCTCCAGCGCCTCGGCCAGTATCTTGGTCTCCT
The DNA here is from genome assembly GCF_052375975.1 of Halomonas sp. TP35. Taxonomy (NCBI): domain Bacteria; kingdom Pseudomonadati; phylum Pseudomonadota; class Gammaproteobacteria; order Oceanospirillales; family Halomonadaceae; genus Halomonas; species Halomonas sp. TP35. Next base: position 43,648 of record NZ_JBQSUZ010000021.1, read on the forward strand.
TGTTCTGGCCTTCCCGGGTAAAGTGCAGGTGGCAGATACGCGTTTGAATGGCCTCACCGGCTTGCACCGGAGCGTTCTGGCTGATCACAATGCTGCCGCGAAAGGGCGGCTCGTAGGTGTCGTTGCCGCTGTTCTTCACGCCCCGGGCGCGGATCGAACGACCATTAAAGGCGGTTTTCAACTCGTCCCAATCGAACTGCTTCTGCTTGGCGCCGCCTTCCTGCTCGCGGTCGGATTCGATCAACACCACCGGCAGGTTGCTCACCTGAGCGAAGTTGCGCGAGCGTGCGGGCATGGTCGCCTTGCTGGGGTCGAAACCTTCATAGTCGCGCCGGCCGCACAGCTTCCACAGGAACTCGATCAGCGTGGATTTACCCGCGCCGGCTTCGCCCACAATCTCCAAAAACGGAAAGCTGCCCATTTCGGCGCGGATCTGCTCGGCCAGCAGGCTGCCCAGCCAGTAACCGAGTGCCACCACGCCCTTGGTGCCAAAGGCGCCCAGTAGCTGCTTCGTCCACTCGGTGTTGAATGCCTTGCGGTCCGCATTGATGGAAAGCGACACCGACTGGCTAAGGGTCTTCAACTGGCGGCGGGGGCCAAGCTCGAAGAAGTCCTCGCTGTTGATCGGCACCACCTTGCCACCGGCCACGGCCAGGTCGCCGAACACATAGGCGCCGTGCTCCTTGCTGTAGCCGATGAAGTCGATGGTCTCGACGGTTTTGATATTGCCGATCTGATCCTGCAGCAGGTTATCCAGCTGTTGGCTGGTACCCGTCCACACTGCGCCCGGCGCCACACCCAGCAGGCGCTTTTTATACTCGGACGCAGAGGCCAGCTGGCCACCGCTAAAGGTGTTTTTGGTGGGCGGGCGGCCGTCGGGAAACTCCACGCGGTAGTAGTACCAGCTCTCATCCGTGACCGCGTTGGCCTGGTAGTAGAGCGCCGTGGGGTAACAGGTGCAGATCCGCTTCACGCTGCCGGATTGCTCTAAAGCGGCATCGCGCAAGGCCGGGTCAATCTGCTGCTGGTCTTCACCATCCAGCCCATCGGCGCGTAGGGCACGGTCAAACGCGTCCATATCCAGCTTCCACCACCACAGCTGGCGTTTGAACTCGAACCAGAATTCCCGCTGCTCACGGCGCTTATACATCAGCAGTGCCTTGGCCATGGCCGTGGGGGCCAGCAGCAGGTCACCGTGGTAACGGTAGGTTTCCTGGTGTTTCTCGGTTAGCTCACTGCGCTGGTGAGCATCATTCCAATCGTGGCCACCGCTGGGGATCTGAGCGGCGTGGCACTCCCAGCCCGCTGCCCGGGCGCGCCTTACGTGTTTGTGGATCGCGTTATGGCCAGCGCGGTTGTTATCCAGCGCCCACACCAAGGCAGGGCGGCAAGTGCCCGCTTTATGTGCTGCATCGGAAAGGGCGTTTAGCGCCTCATCCGGGTAGTTGCCGCAGCTCATGGCGGAAACCGCCGCAATGCCATGATGGTAAAGGGCGATGGCATCAAAGATGCCTTCGACTACCCACACTTCCTCAGCCGCTACCAGGTCGCCCAGGGTGAGTGCCGGCGGACACCACCACTGGCCCTTATAGCGCCCTACAAAGTTGGCCTTCTGCTTGCCAAAGCGTTCCGGGTTATCCAGCAGGCGCTCCCAATAAGCGCCGCCGGGCAACGGAAAGCGAACGGTGGCGGTGCCACCGATCTCAGGCTTCCAATAGCTTTCTTGTGTGTACCAGCCCTGAATGCGGGAAAGCTCAAAGCCCCGACCATCGCGCAGGTAGCCATCCGCCACTGGCGTGGTGGAAGTTGGCTTCTCGTTACCCTTGGGGCTGTAGCGTTCGCTCCAGGAGCGGAACAGGTCAGGAAACAGCGCCTTAACATGAAGTTGCGCTCCGCAGTTGTTCTCCCGCCCGCACTTCAGCATCCACGGCGCTTCGGCGTTGATGTACGCTTCACGCTTACCGCACTCCGGGCAGCGCACCCGTTGCAGGTAGGGGCCGCGCTCTATCGCCTCAAAATCGCTGATTAAGCGCGCAACAATGTCCTGGCGCAGCGATGAATTCACGCTCGCCTCCTTGATGTCACAGTAAGTAGCGGTGCCGTTTAGGCGTTCACGATGACCTTTGCGCCTGCTTGATCGCTTGATGAAGCAACGAGGGTGCAAACGGCAGGTCGACCATTGGGTTGGGGATGTCGCTGGGCGTCAGCGTGTTGCACAACTCGAACCGAGCCTTACCCCGAAAGCCACAGTCGTCGTTGCGGCATTCCACGATCGCCTCCCTGTACACCGGTGTTAGCCCCTGACTTTTGCGAATGCGCAGGTTCTGGTTGCAGTGCGGGCAAGGAATGCGGTGTTTGCTAGTCGTCATCAGTTCTTTCTCTCAATGGGGTAAAGAGCGCGGCCGCGGCCGGTGAGTCCTTGGTTGCCTTTGCGTAAGCGCCGACGAAGTAGCCACTCGATGGCTTGGTCGTGGTTTGCCAGACCCTTCTTTTCACACACAGCGTCAAGCACGGCGCTGGTTTGCTGGTCGAGATCCATCGGTTGTTCCGGCATGGTTACCTCGGATGCACGGTGGATATGTTCCTGGCCTCACATAGCCCGTTGGGCGATGCTCTCGGTAAGGCCAGAGAGATCGATGCCTAGCACGTCGCTGGCTTCCTTCATTAACATCTGGCGCATGATTTCGGCCCTGGGCACGCCGTTGTAATCGGCATGCGCCTGGATGATGGCCAACTCATAGTCATCCAGATAAACGGTGGCCTTATGGGAGCGAACGCGCTTTGGGTCCTGGTACATGGTGGAGTCCTTATGCAGCCGATAGGCAAAATGGGTCACAGCAGTGGCATTTGGTCGGGTTTTAGACTCACCGCGCCGAAATCCGGCAGCGGCTTGCCTACCATGCGGTACAGGTCGCGTAGCTCATCCAGCAATATGTGTTGGTGGAAGGCGTTACGGCAGCGCATCAACTCGCGGGTCACGGTGAGGATTTGGCGGGAGAACCCCAGCCGCTCTTTCGCAGGCACCTGCCCAAAGAAGCCTTGCTTTCGCAGCGTGGGCAGCACTTCACCGCATACCCAATTGGCAAAGGCCACCGCTTGGGGCTTGTTAGAACGGAATAGCACCCTATACACGGCGGCTTCTGAGATGAATAACACCTCTCCAGCACCCCTTTGCCCCTTGAGATATAAGGGGCAAAGCCACTCTTCAGGCACTCCTTTAAGGCTCCCTCGCTTGTTACTCCAAGTGATTTCGAGAGCGTCAAATACATCCTTGGCACAAAACCACGCCTCGCCTTTTTCATCGGTGGCGGTACGTACCTCGGCCTGCTGGAAAAGAAACGGCGTGGCGAGCGGCTGCATGTCGGTAGTGATGTTCATGGTTCGCTCCTTATTCGGCGTTCAGAGTGTCTTGGTCGTACTCAGCGATGCCGCGAAGCAGCAACATGCGGCCGGCGGCCGACATCGAACGCATTTCCAGCTCCTGAATACGCTTCAGCGCTTCCCGTTCGCTTTCGGTGAGGTGAATCATGACGGGGCAGTTACACCCTTTTGGGGCATAAATTGGCTTTGGGGTAATGGTGTTAGCGGTGGCCATGAGTTAGGCTTCCTTAATAGAGTGAAAGACTTTGAACGAGACCTTGAGCAAAGCGCGTTAGCGCTCGTAAAGGCGCACCAGCTTGCGCTGCAGGAAGTGTTCATCCATGTAGGTGCGCAGTTCGCAAAGGGCGTCTTCTACTTCATCGCTAGAGGCGTTATGGGCCAGCATCGTGGCAGCGAGTTGGCCCACGGCCTCGGCGGTGGTGCGTTCTTCCAGCGCTTCAAGATCCGCCAGCGGGTTAGGCGTATTGGTGCCGCGCTTCAGCGCGATTTCGATGTTGCGGCGCGTGTGTTCAGAGCAGCGGTCGAGCTCGACCTCAATGCCGCGAAACAGTGTGGTTTGAGTGGTCGGCATAAGAATGGTGGCAATGATGGTGACCATGGCAGTGGTTTCCTTTGGTTGTAGAAATAGGGTTAACGAGTGCTGGAGCGACGACGGCACGCCTGGATTTCAGCCATGCAGCCAGTCGCCCATTCGAGGGGATTAACGATTTGTTGGATGTGAACGCGGTAATTGGAGAAGTAAGCGGGCGCGTGATTGAGCTGCTTAAAATTGCGGAGCAGTTGAAGGCACTCAGCCCAGCTTTCTCTAGTAAGCAGCGGAAGCTTCTTGCTGAGCGTCTTGAGGCAGAGCTCAATGCTTTGAAAGTCAGCGTGGGTGAAGCGGAGTTGAGCGCTCTTAAGCAGGAGAAGGCGCAGATAGAGCTTAACGATGAAATAAAGCGCCTTAAGCAATGGCACGAAGAGAAGGCTGGCTACGAGGAATACATAACCCCCGCGGGTGGCGCCACGTACCGACGTAAGCACCACGGCAGCGAGCGTGGTAGCGGACATCACCTTTGCGCAACCTGCTTCGAGAACGATAAAAAATCGGTATTGCAGCGAATCCCGGGTGACGGTGTCGTTCAGTTTAAGTGTCATCAGTGCGGTACCCCCGTGATGATGGAAACGCTCAGGGGCTTTATGGATATCCAGAGCCCTGAGTGGGAGCGGTGAAATAGAAGCAGGTGTGGCCATGGCAGTGGCTCCCTTTGCTATGTGTAGTGAAGTGAAAGACATTAATAGAATGGTACCGAACGGTTACCTTGTCAAGAGTTGAGAGGATTAAATGGTTTCATTGGGCGAAAGGCTTAGGGAGGAGAGGGAGCGTCTGGGAATGTCTCAAACCCAGTTCGGTGACCTTGCCCATGTGACTAAGAAGTCCCAAATGCTCTACGAAGCTGACCAGCGCAGCCCGAAAGGCGATTACTTCACAGCTATCGCATCTCAGGGAGTTGATGTTCAGTACGTTCTTACTGGTAACCGTTCGGTTTCGTCAAACGTTGAGCTAGTCGATTTATCCGATGGCATGGCATCCATACCGATGTATGACATCGAAGCTGCTGCCGGTGCAGGGCGTAGCTTTGAAGGTGAGCCGATTCAATCCGTTTTGCACTTTCCCAAGAGTGAGCTGGCCGAGCAGGGGCTGGACCCAGCGCAGATCGTAGGCGTAAAGGTGCGCGGTGATTCCATGTTGGGCACACTGGAGGATGGGGATTGGGTGCTGGTTAACCGTGGAAACCGTGACCCGAAACAGGAAGGGGTGTTCTTGCTGTTGGTCAGTGGGGAGCGGCGGATTAAACGAGTGCAGCGTTTAGCAGGGGGCGCGCTGTATTTGATTAGTGATAACGAGCTGTACCAGCCAGAGATGATCAAGCCGCAGGATATGGGGGATGTTGAGATTTTGGGGCGGTGTGAGATACGGATAGGGCGGGTTGTGTAACTGTAAAAACATAAATACATAACGGCAGTTTTAAGGCTGCCTGAGTAGGAAGGAACAGGGAATGAACTACATCAAGAGAGTGAAACAGCTCCTAAGGCCAGCACTGCTGCTCTGCCTAGTGCTTTCGTGGCCTGCCTTGGCGGATATTAGAATCGGTAGTTGGAATATTCAGAATTTTGGGTGGGGCGAGTAGAAGAGCATTGCTGCCGTTACTCAGGTAGCCAGCCAGTTCGATATTCTTGCGATTCAAGAGTTGATGAATACTGAAGCGCTGGATGCCCTCGAAGCAATGCTGGAAGAGTCAACCGGTGAGGAATGGAGTTTCATGCACCCATACCTAGTATTTGCAAATAAATCATATTGGTTCGTTATAATTGGTTAAATTTAGTTATAAGGTGTTTTATGTTAGTTGATGCTACTGTAATTCCGTATGATATTGAAAGTTTAGGCTACTATAAACAAGGAGTGACTCCTAACGGATTTCCTTCTTATTTAAGAATTACTGAAGAGTTCGTGAAGTGGGGCAGGAGCGTAAGCCAAATTGAGAATACTCGGACTTACGCCAAAAAAGATTACCAAGTAGCATCTGATACTTATTTCGTTGATGGATATTTTGATAGTACAGATCAGGATGCTGTAATAGTACTTTGGAAAGAAGTAAAGAATCACAAAGGTAATATTTATGGTATTAGTAAAGGTATGCAGCCTGGTAAAGGCGTAGCTACGAAAAAATCTCTAGGGAATAAATATATACCCGGATATCCCATCTATTTCTGGTTAAGGCCTAAAGATAAAAAATTAGTGACTTTTATATTTGAACATTCGGACCAGGGTAAATCTAATTTTCATTTCTATCTGAATGGATATCTAGAGAAAAAAGCTACTCCTTGGGTTGTAAACAGTAAGGTAAAACAGCCTGACGGTAGTTATGACGTTTTCTTCAAAGGGTTCTCGCATGATGGTAATGCTCTTAATATCGATAAAGATATAGAGATTAAACTTGATTTTAGAATTTGTAAGCGGGGAGATGACTTTGAATATTTAAAGAGCGAAATAAAGAATATTCGTCGTTTACAGAAAGTAGAAAAAATAAATATTGACTTAAAAACTGGCGTCTCAAAATCAGGCGGTGAGGTTTTCTATAACAAGTTTTTTGAAAGATTAGGCGTTAGTAAAAGCTTGCCTGATGTAGTTCGTTATAAAAGCGAGGTTCCTTGGACTCCAGGTGTAAAAGAGTTAACGGAAGTTTATGATAACGCGATTGTTGCTCATAGAAATGGTGAGCTAATTAGTCTTAAAGCTATTACTAATGCCCAGAAGAAAATTTCTTTTTTTAGCAATCACGATAAGAGTAGTGTTGAGTTAAATATAGCGAATGGCTTTTCTGGCTTTATTTCAGCAAATGCACTATATTCTGCTATTCAAACTGTCATAGATGACCTGCCTTAAAGGTAACCTTATGTATATTAGGTTGATGGCTTTTTTATTAATATCTTTGGCTATAGGCTATTTTAGCTATGGTAATCTTAACGCTTTTACAAGTGTTGAGTTTAAGGAGGTGATGGGAGTTTTGCTAAATGTATCGTCAATAATTTTTGCTATTATTGGTGCGTGGATTGCAATTATATATCCAAGTGCAATAAAGTCTGCAATTATAGATAGCAGAGAAAATAACGTTAAGCTAATTCATCGGGCCGTGCAAGATGCAAACTATCTGTCCGAGCTTTTTGATATTGTTATGCAGTCTGCAATAATTATAGTTTTTGCTATTTTTATACAAGTGTGTATGCCAATCATAAAGTCGTTCGATTATTTCGGGTTAAGTATTTCGCTTGTAAAGTTTTGTGCATTTTCCTTTATGCTATTTGCAACTTTTGTTCAAGTGAATTCTATTATCTCCGTTGTTTTGAAAAATTATTTTCTTCTTAGGAAAGTAAGGGGTCAAAATTCAAATGATGTAGCTGATCATGATATTTAAGCTTAACTAAGATAATTTATTACTTTGGATGTGCCACCATCAACTCATCCCAATTAGTCTTATAGCGTGGGCTTTGGCTCGCGCAACGTAGGTGCCAAGGGGCGTTCTTTTCCGGCGCCCTAGGCGCTGTTTCCTTGCCCATCTTCTCGTTCAGTGCATCCATGGTGGCCATAAGCTGTTGGCTGCGCTGGCGTTTCTCTTCTGCAGTGTATCTACCAAGCTGAGCTGTTGGCGGTGCTGGTCGAGTCGACAAAACCAATCATAATTTGCCTTACCTATTGTGTAAGACTGTCGTTTTATACAGTATTAGGTGCTGGGAGCGCGACAGGCAAACACTAATGTACGTCGCGTCATATCAAAAACGTCAGGGCAAGGGCATGCGCGTAAACTACTTGGGGCCAGCAGTGGTGGGGGTTAAACACCCGGCGATAGCGGAATTTGATCAGCGGCGGTTTTCACCCAGTTACTTTTTAGTCGAGGTGAGCGAAGAGGCGATACCGGGCGGGCCATGGATGGAGGGGGATGTGTTGGTGGTGGATGAGGCCCGTTCGTTTGGCCATGCGGATCTGGTGGTGGCTGAGGTGGAGGGGGAATACCGGCTGTTTAAATCGCATCGGGTGGGCAGCCGCTGCCGGTTGCTGCCGCCCAATGGGGGCGAAGGGTGTTTTGTTAATACGGAGCAGTTCAAAGGAGTGGTGGTGAAGCAGGCGAGGTGTTGGGCGCTGTAGGTAATTGCTTACAAGGCGTGTCGTTTTTCGCTTACATTAACCGGCTGTTTTTTTTGAGATACTGGTGATGTCGCTTGGAAGCACGTGGGACGGACTCCGCCTCGCCAGAAGGATGCGGCACTGATACCCCCAGCCATGGAATGGCTGGGGGTTTTTGTGTTAGGGACAGTTGACTGCTGAGATAGAAATGAATATCGACCTGCTGATTCTATGGTTAAATTTTCTTGCTGCAATTTTTATGGGGGTGGAGTACTTGTTCAATGCTCCACTACAAAAAAAGATAGATAGTTGGCTAGCTGATAAGTTGGAGAGACGTGAGCAATTTACAGCGAATGCTTTAGAAAAGGAAATACCTTATTTAAAAGAGAAAAGTGCATATAGAAAATTTTTTGTGATTTTTTTTACAATGATTACTACAGCAGGCGTGATATTGGCTGGTAGTTCTAATGTTTGGCCATTTTATTACCTAGTTGGAGGCTTTTTTGGTTTGTTGCTTGGAATTACTTTTGCAGTTACTTTTCTAGTTTCTGTGAACCTTATTACTAACCTGGTTCCAGCTCTTCCTTTTATAATTTTCAGCTCCTGGAGTGTGATAGTGAGAAAGTGTCCTAAAGGAGTTGTGGCTGGGTTTGGTTTCACGTTACTTATGACCTCATTTATACTTCAATTCTATAAGGCGTATGGATAGTTAGTTTTTCACAAAATAAGAAGAAGTTTTGCTACTTACCAGCAATCTCACATCTAACCTGCGTACCAAACCCCCCATCATTTAGCGAATGAGTCACATCCGCCACCAACCAACCGGTGGCGTCAATCTCAGGCTTGTAACCGCTAAGCGTTAACGGTGTCTCCAGCAATATATCCGCCCGCCCCCGTGCCAGCGTCAATTCAAACTCTGCCAGCCCACGTTGAATGCGTTGCCACTCACTACGAGCGGCAGCCAGGGCATCGTCTTCTGTAGCGTAAGTGGGGCGCAGCTGCTTGGTATTATCATCCGTGCCAGCCAGCACGGTTTTGCGCTCGGCGCCGCGGGTATCGTTCCAATAGGCTTTTACCCCACTGTAAGCATCGCGATCGGTCACACTGTAACGGTGCTGGTCGCCGTCGCGGCGGGTGAGGGTAATGCCGGGCATCGCTTGGCCGCTGGCCGTGAGCGCTTCGCCTGCCGTGGTAAACAGCATTCGCCCGGCCTTAATGGCGGCAATGGCATCGTGTCGTTCGCCCAAGCGGGTGAGAAAATTCAGGTCGGATTCTTCGGTTTGATCAATATGGCCAATGCGGATGCCGTTAAGCGCGGCGGCCACCACTGGCTCTAAACTATTGCGGCCAGCAATGGTGGTGACGATCTCGCCTAAGGTCAGGTCGTGCCAGCTCTGGGTGCGCTTGCCGGGCAGTTGGCCGCGCATATCCGCTGAGCGGGCGCGGATGGTGAGCTGGTCCGGCGTGCCGGTGTGCTGCACTTCATCTACCGTAAAACTCCCCTTGTCCACCAGCCCTTTATCCTGCCAGCCAAAGGCCAGCTGTAGCTCGGCACCACGCGGCGGAATGGCAAGTTGGCCATCGTGGTCGGTCAACACAATATCCAGTTGGTCGGCTTCCAGCCCGCGCTGCTCGCGTAGCGTCAGGCTAATCAGGCGGCCGTTAATGCGTGGGGTAATGTCAGTGCCTGCCAAGGTAATGCGGTAGCTGGGCTTGGGGTGGCGTTGGTTCATACATACCCCCCAGCCAAGCGCGCCATAGTGGGCAGAGCTAGCCGGCCGATCAGGTCGGTGCGTTCATCGTCGACGTGCTCGAGCGTGAGATTAAATTCGATCTTCTCAGCCGCGCCATCGCGGAAAAAGTGGCTGCTGGTTTCTTCCACGCGGGTGATGACCCATAAGCCGTACTGGCGGCCGGTGCCTTCCACTAACGGCCAGGCGTTGCCCTGGTCGGCCATATCGCGTATCTCATCAAGGCTGAAGCGTCCGCCGGTGAAGGTGGGCAGCAGGGTGCCTGAAAGGGTGATCGTATCTTCGCCGGGGCCTACAAACTGGTAGGCGGGACGTTCTCCCACACGGGATTGGCTAGCGTGACGCCACTCGGTGATGCGCTTTAATTCCTGATAAGGCACGCTACGGGTTTCAAACACAAACATGCCAAGGGCCATCAACATAGTGGGCGTCTCCTGAGTGAATGGGGTTAGTCGAGGTCGCGCATTGAGGAGCGTTGTCGTGCCTGCGCATCGCGCTGGGCGTTGGTAATGGCTCGCTGCACTTCTTGCGCTACGTATTGGGCAAGCTGCTGTTCGTCCATGCCCGGGGCGGGCGTTACGTTGATATTGATATCGCCCATGGTGAAGCCGCTGCCTGCTTGGGCACTGGGGGCGTTCAGCGGCGGCCGGGTATCAAACTGAATGGGGGCGTGCTTCTCGATGTTGGGCATGGCCGCAGCGGGTAGGGCGGCGGCGCCCAGTGCCAGCCCAGCACCGGCTTGGGTTACGCGGCGGGCTATTTCTTGCACGCGTCGGGCGGGTTCATCGCGCTTGGCATCCAGCCCGGCGTTCAGGCCGTCTACCGTGTAGCCACCCAACTGGGTAAACACGCGGGAGGGGCTGTTAATATCCAGCACATCGGCAAACCAGCCGCGCACGTTGCCGGCCATGCCCGTTACCCGCTCGCGCAGCTCGCCCAGTTTGCCGGTTAGCCCGCCTATCAGGCCGTTCACCATGGCGCTCCCCAGTGAGCTAAATTGCTCGGGGATCTGCACACCCAACGCAGAAAGCGCGCTGGTAATGCCCTGATATAACAAGCCCAGCGGCGACCAATTCATTAGCAGCTGCGCCACTGCACCAATCCCCTCGCCAAAGGCGGCCTGCACTTGCTGCCATACGCCTTGAAAAAAGGCCTTGATGGGTTCCCAGTAGCGGTAGATCAGGTAGGCCGCCGCCGCAATGGCGGTGATGGCAATGCCAATCGGGTTGGCGAGCAGGAACATGGATACCGTACGGAACACGCCGCCCAGCCATAGAAACGCTTTGCCCGCCATCAATATCTGCGGGCTTACCAACGCCATGCCGTAGCGCACCATGGCGATGGGGCCGAGAATGGAAGCGAGCATTAGTGTGAGTGCGCCGCCTGCTGTCACCAGCACGGCCAGAATGGCGACCACCTTGGCGATGGTACCGGCCAGGCGCGGGTTGTCGTTGATCCATTGGCCCACGCCCCGGGTAATGGCCGTGACGTTCTGAATCAACTGGCGTAGCGGGCCTTTGTTGGTCTCGGTGATTGAGATGCCCACCTCGTCCCAGGCGCTACTGAGCGATTTCAGGTCGCCGCCGATGTTATCGGCCATGGTTTTGGCCATGCGGGCGTTTTCGCCAGCGTTGCTCTGCAAGGCTTCTATGAGTTTGTCTAAATCACCATCGGCCATGCCGTTAACTAGCTCGGTCATGCCTGAACCAGCTTCTGCACCGAAGATTTTAGAGAGAATGTTGCGACGCTCGACGTTGCCTAGATCCCGTGTGGCGTTGTTGATGTCCCGGAGGATATCAGGCATGGCGCGCATATTGCCGTTGGCGTCTTCTACCTGTAGGCCAAGCGCCTCCATGTGTTTGCGTCCTTCGGCAGCAGGCCCCGTTAACCGGTTTGTCATGGCGCGCATCGTGGTGCCCGCTTGGCTGCCTTGAATGCCGATATTACCCAGTAAGCCTGACATCGCGGCGGCTTGTTCCATGGTGAGCTTGAGGTCTTCTGCGCCGCCCAAGTACTTCATGGTATCGCCGAGCATTTCCAGGCTCACGTTGGCTCGGCTGGCGGTGCCGGAGAGGATATCCGCGACGCGGCCCATGGCGCCGTCTTCTTCCATGTCGATCTTGAAGGTGCCTGCTATGTTGGAGGCAATATCCGCTGCACGGCTAAGTTCGGTGTTATTGGCCAGCGCGAGATCCAGCACGTCGCGCATCGAGGCGCGGATTGCTTCGCTGGTCATGCCTGCACGCAGCAAAAACTCTTGGCCGCCGCCTACTTCGGCGGCACTAAAGGCGGTAGAGCCGCCCAGTTCTCGGGATTGTTGGCGTAATGCCTGGTAACGCTCATCGTCTGCTGTAAAGCGGCCAACCGCCTGCAGCGTACTCATCTGCTCGCCCCAGGCAACGCCGGGTGCCAGCAGCCGTGCCCCGCCATACAGTGCCGCGCCGCCGCTGGCCACCATGCCTGCACCGGTACCAGCCATGCTGCTGCGCATGCTCATGGCGCGGTCGTACTGGCCTCGGGCACGGGCTGCATTACGCTGCTGTTCGGCCAGGCGTTTTAGGCGGCGCTGCTGTTCTTCCACCGCGTGGGTGGCTTGGCGCATATCGGTGTTGAGGCGGCGCTGATCACGGGCAAGGTCAGCAGTGCTCAACCCATTGTTTTGCAGAACGGTGCGCAGCCGCTGCAGCTTTTGGCGTTCATCATCTGAGCGTTGGCTGAGCGTACGTGCCTGGGCGATGGCCTTTTGACGTTCTGCCCTCAGCGAGGCGGTGTCACCTTCGTGGGTGCGCATCTGCTGCGAGAGGCGGCGAATACGCTCTTGCTGTTCGCGTAGAGCGTTGGTGGTGTCAGTAGACTGGCGTGTCAGCGTGCGGAAGGAGTTGACGTTCTTTTGCGTTGCCTGCAGCTGCTTTAAGCGCTCGCGGTTTTCCCGCATGGCTTGAGACGCGCCCTGGGAGGCGCGGTCAATCGCCCGTAGCGGGCGGGTGGCCCTATCAACCGCATTAAGTACAACCTGAAGCTTTAAATCCCGCGCCACGCTAGCCTCTGCTTTCCGGTGGTGTGCTGCGCTTGCGCGCTCGTTCGCGCCACGCCATCAATTCACGCAGGCTGAATGTGGCGCACTCTTCCGGCGACCAGTGGAAGACGATAGCGAGATCCGCCATCGCGTCTTCCACACAGCCGGGCAGGTTTATTCGGTCACGCCCTTGGCCCGCTTCGTCAGCAAAAAACCGGCGATTTCACCACCGCATTGCACAAGATCCGCCGGGTCCATCTGGCGTACTTCGGCAGCGGTAAGCGAAGGGGAAGAAAGGCGCGGGATCAGGGTGATCAACGCGTCGGTTTGCATCTGCAGTACATCGGCCAGCGAGACACCGCGCAGCTCGCCAGACTTAGGCTTGCGCAGGGTAATGCTGTCAATGGTCTGCTCGCCGCGTTTGAGGGGCTCGTCCAGCTCAATGGGGTCGGTGACGTTTGGGTTCCTGGTCTCGGTTTTGGCTTGGTCCATGCTGTTTCTCCAGTGCGGTTTGATGTTGGGCGTTAGCCACTAAAAGCGGTGAGGTGTTGGCTAGATACCCAGCCGTTGGCGGCGGCCAGCAAGGCGGTCTTCACCGTTCACCTTGAACACGCCGTTCACTAAATCGATCTCGATTTTCTCGGTGCCGTCGATGGTCAGCTTGTAATAGCTGAGGGTGCTGGTGACCTGATGCTCGGTGTTCTCGCCTGCCTGGGCATCGCCCATATCGATCTCGGTGTGGCGGCCACGCATGACCACTTCGACGGCTGAGGCCTCGTCGATATCGTCGCGCTCGTAGCTGCCGGTCATCCGCAGCATGTCGGCATCGATGCGGGAAGAGCCGAAGTTATCGAAGATGGATTCCACCAGCCCGCCTACCTTCCACTGGCAGGTCAGCAGGCCGTCCTGACCCATATCGATACCCACAGCGCCGTCCATACCGCCACCGCGCCACTCTTCTATCTTGCGGGTGAGGGTGGGCAGCGTGACGGACTGGACAATGCCCTGCCAGCTGTCGCCGTTGCTGAACAGGTTGAGGTCTTTAAGCTTTTTGGGGAGTGCCATAAGAAGCCCTTACGCGGTGGCCGCAACGCGCTCGGCGAAGTCGGCAAGGTAGGAGTCGGTAATGCGCTGCTGAAAGCCCAGGTCTTCCAGTGGCGGTACCGGCGTGTAGTCGTAATCGATGCGCAGCTTGCCGCCCTTGAGCGAGGTCTGGGTGTTCAGGTCCTCGTTCAGCCAGGCGCTGGCATCGACAATCAGCCCCAGGGTTTTCAGCTCGCGGAACTTGGCGTTCAGGCCTTCGATGATGTCCCGGGCCAGCGAGGCGTGCAGGGGCTTGTCCACGGCCCACAGGTGGGCTTCCGCCACGGTATCGGCGAGGATCTGCGCGGTGCGGGTGTAGTTCTCAAACGGAAACAGGCTTTCTGGCCCGGCGCAGGTGCGCGAGCCCCAGAAGCGATAGCCGCTCTGGTTAACCAGGGTGGTGACATCGGCAGCATTCAGCAGCCCGGCATCGGTACCTGGCGATTGCAGATCCCAGAACACATCCTTACTGATGCCGGTCACGCCGTTGACCACCACGTTACTCAAGGTCTTGTGCCAGCCCACGGTTTGGTCGAGCTTGGCGCGCAGGCCGAGCGCGATGGCCACAGGGCTGATATCGACCGTATCAGCGTCGTCGGTATCAAACGCCTGCCACTGGGGCCAGATGACCATCAGCTCGCGGGCACCGAACTCATCGCGGTAGGCGGTGACTTCGGAGACGGTTTCGCAGCCGTGAGCGTACACATAACCAAAGGCGCGCAGCCGCTGCAGCACGGAAACCATGGCGGTGGCCACTGGCTGGGTATCCAGATACGGCACGCCAATGATTCGCGGCGTCACGCCCAGCTTTTGCTTGGCGGTAAGTAGCGCTTGCAGCCCGGTGCGCTGGCCTAGCTCGGTGGTGGTGCCAATCACATTGGCGGTGGTTTCGTCGGCATCAAGGCCTTCTTCTACTCGCACCACCACAATAATCGGCTTCGCCTGCTGGCTAATGGCGGTGAGGGTGTCTTTCAGCGTGCCCTGAAGGCCAGCCTTGCCAATAGCGGTATCCACATTGGTCACCAAGGCAGGCTGGTTCAGGGGGAAGGTAGCGGCGTCCGCATCGGCAGCGGTGCAAACCACGCCAATCACCGCCGTGGAGACGGTGCGGATGGTACGCGTACCGTCGCTCACTTCAGCAACGCGCACGCCGTGGTGGTATTGATCAAGTGCCATGGTGGCTCCTGCGCAGGTATCTATAGTTAACGCAGGTATCGTGCGGGGGCTTGGGAGAGGGTGGTAGCGGTGGCGGGTGTGAGTGAGGCGGTTTACACCGTGGGGTGTGGTAAGGTGCGGAAAAACCAAAATTAAGGGGGCGTAGTAATGAAAATAGGGACAAAAACTGCTTTAGCTGGTTTTGCGGCATTCTTCATAACGTTTACTTTATCTGCGCCAGAAACCAGTCAATGGCATTTCTCCCAGTGGAGCGCTGCTTGGATTCAAGCGATAGGTTCGATTATCGCTATTCTAGTAGCCATTTATGTGCCAACAAAATTAGAGCTCAGTAAACAAAAAAGAGAACAAGAGGAGCGTAAGAGGATAGAAGCTGCTGCGCATTTTATATTGATTAGGGAACTGACGGGGATAATAAACTACTGCTCTTCACGTATTGTGGCTATTGATATTAGTGGGTTAGATGCTCCTCAAGCTCTTGATGCTTTAAATATTCCAGGACTTATGACAAAAAGTGAGAGAAACAAAATATTCGGAATAGAAGATGAAAGACTTGCTTTTTTTCTATCGTTGAATAAAGAAGTTATGGAAAAATATAATATATTGCTAGTTAATCTAAATATAGCTGATATGGCATTCTTTAATAGCTTTGTCTGTAAAGGGGATGGGTGCAAAACAGAAGAAGAGTTTTCAGAAGTGAAAGAAAAATACAATGAAGTGATAAAACGTTGCAATGCGTTGAGTTGTGAAAAATAGATTCCTAGCTTAGCTAACAATGACCGACATTAGGGGCCTGCCTATTCAAGAGACATGCCCACATCTGGCAGCGCTACCGGTTGAATTATCCAATCGTCTCTTGGTTACCCCCTCAATCTCCTCAAACGTTTCTGATTGCCTTAGGCAGCTTTGCCACCAAGACGTAGCTGATGGATCTCGCGTAGAACGGTATCTCATACATTTGCTGTTACTA
>NZ_JBQSUZ010000022.1:0-46774 GCF_052375975.1 Halomonas sp. TP35
GCTCAGTTAAAAAGCTCAGCTTTTAGGTTTTGCCTTGCGCATAAGCGCATAAGCCGGGCCTGAGAGCACATAGGCACCGAACAGCAAGAGTAGCATTACGGACGGTTCGACCGAAATCATGACAAACCCCAACACAACGGCCAGCAACACCACAAAGGGTACAGGCTTTCTAAAGTCGAGATCTTTAAAGCTGTAATAGCGGATGTTGCTGACCATCAGAATGCCGGCGGCGGCCACAACGACCAACATTAGCAGCTTGAAGCCAAACGCATCCGCATCAAAGCTGTGGAAGGTCCAAACACACGCAGCCACTAGTGCAGCCGCTGATGGGCTAGGAAGGCCGATAAACCACTTCTTATCAACACTTCCGTTTTGTACATTAAAGCGTGCCAAGCGAAGTGCCGCGCAGGCGACATAGAGAAACGCGACCACCCAGCCGGTCTTACCGATATCTTGCAAAATCCAGGTAAACGCGACAAGCGCAGGCGCCATACCAAAGGAAATCATATCGGCCAGGCTATCGTACTCAGCCCCAAATTCGCTTTGCGTATTGGTCATACGCGCAACGCGGCCATCCAACCCATCCAGCACCATGGCAATGAAAATAGCGACTGCGGCCGACGTAAAATCACCGTTAATACCGGCGACAACGGCAAAGAAGCCTGAAAACAGAGCGGACGTAGTAAACAGATTGGGCAGTAAGTAGATTCCCTTGCGGCGAACTTTCTTGCCATCCTCTACCGCATCTTCGACGATCTCTGTGTCGCGTAGAAAGGCGGCAGCTAAATCCTCATTGTCGACCTTTTGAGTCTGGTCGTGGTTTTCGGGCTGGGGTGTACTGGCCTGCTCTTGATCGCGAGCGTCCTGAATCATAGGTGTCATCCGTTTAATAAAAAGCCACAAATAGTGAACACTTTCATTCTACACGGTGAGCTTTAGTCAGCCAGTCAATTACCGCACGTAGACAAAAATGCATGACGGCTAGCCCTATAAAACAAAACGGGGTGCGCCAAAGCGCACCCCGTTCACCAAGTTAATAAGCACCTACTGCTTGAAAACACTAACGCCTGGATTTGTCGACCAGCTGGTCGTGATCCAGAGCATCATGCAGTTTAGGGCTTACCTGGCAATTTCATATGAAGTGACTTTTGGTCTTAAACCGGAAAAGGTCACCATTTTTATCGTGACAACCGCGTAAGCGAGGTTTCAGAAAACCATTATTAAGTCATTACGTTGTTATAGTAGCGTGTCAGCGCTGATGGCCACCGCGCCGTCTAGTGCAGCGCTGGTAAAGCGTCAAGCAACTTTACGTTACACGCACCTTTGCGTAAAACGCTGTATTTGCAACAAACTATTTCACATATTGAAATGACGGTACTGGCATGGATTTTCGCTTACTGAAGCACTTTGTCACGCTTTCTGACACGCTCCATTTTGGCCGCGCCAGCGAGTTGAGCCACATTAGCCCATCGACGCTTAGCCGCTCTATTCAGCAGTTGGAGGAGGAGTTGGCCACTCGGCTATTCGAGCGTGACAACCGCCATGTCGCACTGACTCCCCAAGGGCTCAGTTTTCAGCACTACGCACGCGAAACGTTAGAACAGTGGGAAATGACCAAGCGTAGCCTGGCCAATGAAGCGACCATGCTGAGCGGTGAGATCAGCATCTACTGCTCAGTAACTGCCAGTTACAGCTTCCTGTATGAGCTATTAAGCGATGTACGAACACGTCATCCCGGCATTGAGTTAAAGCTGCATACCGGTGATCCGGCGAATGCCATGAAAAGAGTGATGGAGGGTGACGATGATATGGCGATTACGCCGCGCCCCCGTATCCCCCCTAATGCGCTGGCGTTTAAGTCATTAACACGTTCACCGCTGGTATTTATCGCGCCAAACGAACCGTGTGATTGGCTACCCAGCTCCCCTGAAAGCTCAACGGCAGCGCAGTGGCAGCAAGTGCCCATGATTCTTTCTGAAGCAGGCTTATCGCGGGAGCACGCCAACACCTGGTTTAAAGCGATGGGTATCACGACACGAATCTACGCACAGGTGGCCGGGCACGAAGCAATTGTTAGTATGGTGGGCCTGGGCTTTGGCGCAGGCGTGGTTCCCAAAATCGTGTTGGATAACAGCCCGCTTGCCAACCGCGTCCGCATATTAAACGTAAAACCTGAGCTGCCCCACTATGACGTGGGCCTTTGCGTTCTAAATCGGCGTTTAAAAAATCCGATTATTGAGGCGCTTTGGTCTGCGATTAGCGAACGTTAATCAATTATAAAAAAGCACCGCCTCGGTGAGGCGGTGCTTTTGGGTCGAGCAATACGACCTGGCTAAACGTGCGGTGAGCAAGTACTTAAATCGATAGCACCTTGTCACCACGCGCAATACCAGAAACGCCGGTACGTGCCACTTCAAGAATCCCCACTGGCGCCATGGCCTGCAGAAAGGCGTCCAGCTTGGCGGCATCACCGGTAATCTGCACGGTATACAGATTAGGTGTGACATCGACGATCTGCGCCCGAAAAATATCCACGGTACGCTTCACTTCATCGCGGGCAGCCCCCAATGCCTTTACCTTCACCATCATCAGCTCACGCTCAATGTGGCTGCCTTCGGTCAAGTCAACCAGCTTCACCACATCAATCAGCTTGTTAAGGTGCTTGGTGATCTGCTCAATGACGCGATCATCGCCAACCGTGGTCACCGTCAACCGCGAAAGCGACGAATCTTCCGTAGGCGCTACGTTAAGCGTTTCAATGTTGAAATTACGCTGGGAAAACAGGCCGACCACACGTGACAGCGCACCCGGTTCGTTTTCCAACAGAATCGAGATGATATGTCGCATCAGGTACGCTCCGTTTTAGACAGCAGCATGTCGCGCATGGAGCCTAACGGCACCTGCATCGGGTAGACGTGCTCGAAAGGATCCACCTTCACGTCAAGGAACACCAGTTCGTGCTTGTCGGCAAACGCACGCTCAAGCGCTGGCTCAAGCTCATCCTGAGTAGTGACGGTAATCGCGGTAAACCCATAAGCCTCAATCAACAGATGGAAATCAGGCAGTGATTCCATATAAGAGTGCGCATGACGTGACTTGTAGTTCAGATCCTGCCACTGACGCACCATGCCTAGCGAGGCATTGTTCAGATTGAGAATTTTGACACCTACGCCGTACTGCTTACAGGTGGAGAGTTCCTGCATCATCATCTGGAAGCTGCCTTCCCCGGTGACACACACGACGTCGTCGTCCGGGTAGTTCTGCTTGATCCCCATGGCGGCCGGGAAGCCAAAGCCCATGGTGCCAAGACCGCCTGAGGTAATCAGCCGGTTGGGCTTATCAAACTTGTAGTACTGAGCCGCAAACATCTGGTGCTGACCTACATCGGTCGTGACAAATGCTTCACCGCGCGTTATCCGGCACAGCGCTTCAACAACTTCCTGCGACTTTAACGCTTCGCCTGGCTTGGATGGCTCGTAAAGTTTGCCTTTACGCTCGGCACGCCAGCCGTCGATCTTTTCCCACCATTCAGCAAGTGCTTCAGGATGCGCAATGGGATGGCCCTGAATCAGGCTAATCATCTCATTAATAACGCTACCGGCAGGCCCTACGATAGGGACATCAGCACGCACGGTTTTAGAGATAGAGCTGGGATCAACATCGACATGAATAATTTTCGCCGTGGGGCAGAACTTTGATGTGTTGTTGGTAACCCGGTCATCAAAGCGTGCGCCAATAGCGATAATCAAATCAGCGTGGTGCATGGCCATGTTGGACTCATAAGAGCCGTGCATGCCCAGCCAGCCAAGGCTTTGACGATCACTTTGCGGATACGCGCCAATGCCCATCAGCGTGGTGGTAATCGGGAAACCCAGCTTTTTGACCAGATCGGTTAAGCCTTCACTGGCCTTACCGGTCACCACACCACCACCGGTATAAAACACCGGGCGCTTGGCTTTAAGCATTAGCTCAATGGCTTTTTTAATCTGCCCTGTATGGCCACGTGTCACCGGGTTGTAGGAGCGCAGCTTGACCTTTTTCGGGTAGATATACTCGTAGCGCTCGGTCGGCGCGGTCATATCCTTGGGAATATCGACCACCACAGGACCGGGGCGCCCAGTAGAAGCCAGATAAAATGCTTTTTTAAGCACTTCCGGAATTTCAGACGGATGGCGGATCGAAAAGCTGTGCTTCACGATAGGCCGGGTGACACCCACGATATCGGTTTCCTGGAAGGCATCTTCGCCAATCAGATGGCTGGCCACTTGGCCGCACAGCACCACCATCGGAATGGAATCCATATAGGCAGTCGCAATACCGGTAACGGCATTGGTAGCGCCAGGCCCTGATGTAACCAGCACCACACCCGGTTTACCCGAGGCGCGAGCGTAACCGTCGGCGGCATGCGTGGCCGCTTGTTCGTGACGCACAAGAATGTGCTTCACATCGTCCTGGCGAAACAGCGCATCATAAATATGCAGCGCCGCACCGCCGGGATAACCATAAATGTACTCAACGCCCTCATCTTTCAAGAAGCGGGCGATCATATCTGCGCCGGAAAGCAGTTCCACTGTATTTCTCCCCTAGAGGTCTCGAGTGCGATCCGCAGGACATCCTGCGGTGTCGAGTGCGGCGGTATGCCGCTGCCGGCCCATGCCGGCACCTGATGCCAAACCCTGGCATACGGCCCGGTTAGGGCCTGCACTCTCTGAGAGGCACTGATCCATGACGACATACATCAGTGACTCTCTTTCACGGCTGATTGCCGTGTCGGGGCGTTGGCCAGGCTGAGCGGTTAGCTCAAACCCGGAAGTCCTTCGGCGGGTAAAGGCTTACGCCTACCCTTCGCGCGGTGAAAAGGGGTTACCCGTAGGTCCGCGCCCGCAAATCAGGAACAGATAAGATTCCATTAGGCTCTTGGCATGTCAACCATCAATGCCCGATGAATGTGTAAAGAAGCGGTTTGAGACAAAAAAGCCCCGCCGGCAAGGCCGAGCGGGGCATATAGTTATAACCAGGAACGCCTGATTATCAGTGAGCGCTTAGCTATTAAACACAAGCTTACCGTCCGAGGCACTCACCCGAATGACATCGCCTGGTGAAAACTTGCCTGCCAGCAAGTCTTGCGCCAGCGGATTCTCGATCCGACTCTGAATAGCACGCTTGAGTGGCCGCGCGCCATAGACAGGGTCAAACCCAATAACCGCTAGCTGCGCCATGGCGTCATCGCTCACCTCAAGGCCTAAATCGTGCTCAGCCAAGCGGGCTCTCAAGCGCTCCAGCTGAATGCCTGCAATTGCCTGAATTTGCTCCTGCCCCAAGGCGTGGAAGACGACCACTTCATCTATCCGGTTGATCAGCTCAGGGCGGAAGTGATTACCCACCACCTCCATGACCTTGTTTTTCATGTCCTCATAGGCGCTTTCTTTATCAGCGCTGACGTCACCGCCCATGCGCTGAATAATGTCTGAGCCCATGTTGGAGGTCATCACGATCACGGTATTGCGAAAGTCCACCGTGCGGCCCTGGCCATCAGTTAACCGACCATCTTCCAATACCTGCAGCAGAATATTGAAGACATCTGGGTGGGCCTTTTCCACCTCATCCAGCAACAGCACGGAGTAAGGTTTACGACGCACCGCCTCGGTTAAATAGCCGCCCTCTTCGTAACCTACATAGCCGGGAGGCGCACCGATCAACCGCGCCACGGAGTGCTTCTCCATGAATTCCGACATATCGATACGCACCATGGCCTCTTCGGTGTCGAACAGGAAGTTGGCCAATGACTTGCAAAGCTCGGTTTTACCCACCCCAGTAGGCCCAAGGAACAGGAACGAACCGTTCGGCCGGTTAGGGTCGGACAACCCCGCACGTGAGCGCCGCACGGCGTTAGCAACAGCTTCAACTGCCTCATCCTGGCCAATTACGCGCTCATGCAAGGCATCTTCCATACGCAACAATTTATCGCGCTCGCCTTCCAGCATTTTGGACACCGGAATGCCGGTCCAGCGCGATACCACCTCTGCTATCTCCTCTTCCGTCACGTTGGAGCGCAGCAACTGGTGCTTGGTAATATCGGCTTCACTTTCACCGCTTTCGGCAATTTTCTTTTCCAGCTCAGGGATTTGCCCGTACTGAATTTCCGACATGCGTCCTAAATCGCCCTGCCGTCGTGCCTGCTCCAGATCAAGGCGCGCCTGCTCCAGTTCTGCCTTGAACTGAGCCGAGCCTTGGATACTGGCTTTTTCTGCCTTCCAGACTTCATCCAGGTCGGCATACTCGCGCTCAAACTCATGAATCTGGTTGTTAAGCGCCTCAAGGCGTTTTTTAGTCGCCTCGTCGGTCTCTTTTTTAAGCGCTTCCCGCTCCATCTTGAGCTGGATTAAACGCCGGTCCAGGCGGTCCATTGCTTCAGGCTTGGAATCAAGCTCCATACGAATCCGCGAAGCCGCCTCATCAATCAGATCTATCGCTTTATCGGGCAACTGCCGATCAGTGATATAGCGAGTGGAAAGCTTCGCCGCAGCAATAATCGCCGAGTCGGTAATATCCACGCCGTGGTGAACTTCATAGCGCTCTTTTAAGCCGCGCAGAATGGCCACGGTATCTTCTTCCGTCGGCTCATCGACCAGCACTTTCTGGAATCGACGCTCAAGTGCCGCGTCCTTTTCAATATATTTGCGATATTCATCCAGCGTGGTCGCGCCTACGCAGTGCAGCTCGCCCCGTGCAAGCGCAGGTTTGAGCATATTGCCCGCGTCCATGGCGCCTTCCGCCTTACCGGCGCCGACCATGGTGTGCAACTCATCGATAAACAGAATGACCCGCCCCTCTTCCTGGGCAAGCTCTTTGAGAACCGACTTTAAGCGCTCTTCAAACTCACCACGGAATTTGGCACCGGCTAAAAGCGAGCCCATATCCAGCGACAGTACGCGTTTGTCTTTTAAGCCTTCCGGCACTTCACCATTAACGATACGCTGCGCCAACCCTTCAACAATCGCCGTTTTACCGACGCCAGGCTCGCCAATCAGAACCGGGTTATTTTTGGTACGGCGCTGTAGTACCTGAATGGTGCGGCGGATTTCATCATCACGGCCAATCACCGGGTC
Organism: Halomonas sp. TP35; assembly: GCF_052375975.1. Classification (NCBI taxonomy): domain Bacteria; kingdom Pseudomonadati; phylum Pseudomonadota; class Gammaproteobacteria; order Oceanospirillales; family Halomonadaceae; genus Halomonas; species Halomonas sp. TP35. The sequence continues at coordinate 7,110 of NZ_JBQSUZ010000022.1, forward strand.
AAGCTTGCCATCCAGCGCACGCTGAGTAAGGTCAAGGGTGTACTTGTTGAGCGATTCCCGTTGATCTTCAGCGTTAGGGTCATCAACGCTTGCCCCACCGCGCAGGCTATTAATCGCCGCCTCAAGGGACTTCCGGTTAACGCCCGCCTCTTTCATTAACTTGGCAAGCGGGCCATTCATTTCCAGCGCCGCCAGCAGCACGAGTTCGCTGGCAATGAACTGGTCGCCACGCGCTTGTGCTTCACGGTCGGTCAGGTTGAATAATTTAATGAAATCCCGTGATGGCTGCACTTCGCCATCGAACTGGCTTACTTTAGGTAAGTTATCAAGCTGCTGCACTAACCCATCACGCAGACGCGAGCTTGAGCCTCCGGATTTTTCGATCAGGGCTTTAATGCCCGTATCCTTGGTATCCAGTAGCGCAAGAAGAAGATGGGAAGGGTCTAACTGGTTATGGCCGCGGCCAACGGCCAAGGATTGCGCTTCAGCAATAGCGGCCTGAAGCTTGGCAGTAAACTTATCAAAACGCATAGTGAGCCTCTTGGATTAGCCCTGCGCCCGAACGCACGGCGTTTCGGAAAAAAATGCTGTCCACTTTCCTAATAAATATTAGCTTTGTAAGTTAAATGGTGCTAGTTCCGCCGTTTTCAAGAGGAGATAATGCCAACCTGGTTATTTTTTGACCCAGATCACACTGGCCATGCGCCCCGTCGTACCGCCATCACGACGATAAGAGTAAAAACGCGATTCGCAGGCAGTACAGAAGTGCCCACCGCTAATATGTTCAACACCGAGCGCTTCCAAGCGAAACCGCGCCAGCCGGTACAAATCGGCCATGTAGTGCCCCATTCGATAGGGACTATGGTCAAACGCTTCCGCCGTTTCTGGGTGTACGGCAACAAAGGCGCCATACACTTCCGGCCCAACTTCAAACTGAGCATTGGAAATAGCCGGGCCTAGCCATACGAGAATATCCTCGGGCTCGCTATTCATGGCGGCCACCGTCGCCTCTAAAACGCCTCCAGCCAGCCCCCGCCAACCGGCGTGAGCAACGGCCACCTGCGTCCCGGCTTGATTACAAAACATCACCGGCAGGCAATCTGCGGTCAGCACGACACAGGCGTATTCATTGGAGGTGGCGACGGCAGCATCGGCCTCTGGCACGTCGGCCTGGTAGCCCTGCTGAACGCGTGCGCCATGCGTTTGATTTAACCATAGCAGCGGGCGCTCATCGCCAATCTCTTTTTGCATCAAGCGGCGGCAAAGCGCCACATGCTCAGGGTTATCACCGACGTGAGAGGCGGGGTTAAAAGCGGCAAATTCTTCTTGGCTAGGGCCCGTTTCCCGGGTGCTCACAAAGGCCTGCACATTATCAGGCGCAGGCCAATCCGGTATTAGTAGCGTTGGCCGTAAATCAATGGCATCACTCATTGCATGGTCTCACTGTCTTCGCGCAGGTAGTCCAACAACATTAGTAGATCATCGGGCAGATCAGCGTGAAAAGTCAGCGTTTCGCCGCTCACCGGGTGCACAAAGCTTAGCTCGCGGGCATGCAGCGCCTGGCGAGGGAACTCACGCAGGATTTCCTTAAGCGGCCCGGCAGCGCCAGGTGGCAGCTTGGCGCGTCCGCTATAGAGCGGATCGCCAATCAACGGGTAACGGGCATGAGACATATGCACGCGAATCTGATGCGTGCGTCCGGTTTCCAGCTTACAGCGAACGTGCGTATGCGCGCGAAAACGCTCCACAACGCGAAAATGGGTCACGGCAGGTTTACCAGCGTTGGTGACAGCCTGGCGTTTACGGTCTTTAGGATGGCGGCCAATAGGCGCATCAATGGTGCTGCCTGCCACAGGCTTACCGATCACCACCGCATCATACTGGCGTGATACGCTGCGTGCCTGCAGTTGCTCAACCAGGGCCGTTTGCGCTTGAATAGTTTTAGCCACCATCATCAAGCCAGTAGTATCTTTATCCAAGCGGTGAACAATCCCCGCGCGAGGCACTTCAGCAAGCGCCGGGTGATGATAAAGCAGCGCGTTGAGCAAAGTGCCATCACGATTGCCCGCCGCAGGATGCACCACCATATTGGTGGGTTTGTTGATCACCATCACGGCATCATCTTCATAGACAATGCTCAGCGGTATGTCCTGCGCTTCAAAACGCAGATCTTCTTCAATGGTGGCCTTTAACACCAGCATTTCATCACCGTGCAGCTTCGCTTTCGGCTTGGCCTGGACGCCATCGATGGTTAGCTCACCCGCGTTGATCCATGCTTTCAGGCGCTCGCGTGAGTAATCGCTGAATAACTCCGCCGCTGCTTGATCCAACCGTGCACCTGCAAGTGTTGCGGGCACGCGCTGCATGGCTTCAACTATCCGGGGCATGACGTTATTTCCTTTGACAACACTCGACAAAACGCCACTAAGCCTGCGTTTTGCGTCGAGGTGATTTATAGTGGGCTTACTGCGACCTATTCTACCATTTCTACTTATGGCCATCGTCGCTTTTCGGTGATTGAGGCTTGTTTGCAACGAGGATGATGATGCGCGTTTTTTCTGCTGCCAACCGCTTTGGTGCCCTTGCTTTAAGTCTTGCCTTATTGGCAGGCTGCGCCAGTAATGACACGACCCCGGAAGAAGAAGATGAGTTTTCCGGAGTGCAAGAGCGTGAGCTCTACGAACTTGCTCGCACCGCGCTGGATAGCAACCGCTACCCCATTGCGATTGAGCGGCTGGAAGCGTTGGATACACGCTATCCTTTCGGCCCGCATGCTGAACAGGCGCAACTAGAGCTGGTGTACGCCTACTATGAAAACGGTGACTGGGAAGAAGCACGCGCCGCCGCCAGTCGGTTTATTCGCCTGCACCCCGACCACCCGCAGGTTGATTATGCCTACTACCTGCGCGGACTTTCTGCCTGGCAGGCGGGTCGTTTCAGCCTTGAGCGCCTTCGCTTAATTGATATTTCCAAGCGCGACATAGGCGCCTCGCGTGATGCGTATAACGACTTCCGTGAACTGATCCAGCGCTACCCGCAAAGTGAATACGCCCCGGATGCGCAGCAGCGCATTATTTATTTGCGCGACTTGCTGGCCCAGCATGAACTGCATGTTGCCGACTATTACCTGCGCCGTGGGGCTTACCTGGCCGCTGTCGAGCGTGGGCGTTGGGTGATCGAAAACTACCCCGAATCCAATGCCACCCGCGACGCACTGGCCGTTATGATCGAGGGTTATCAGGGTTTGGGCATGAACGATCGCGCTCAAGAAGTCATCATTGTACTGCGTGAAAATGCTCCCGACCACGAGCAACTTCAAGGCGACCGCTTTGTACCCAAGCACTAAAATGAACGCAATGGACTGATGACAGTACGGTTTACCCTCCCAAAAAACCACGCCTCGGCGTGGTTTTTTAGTTGGCGTTACGCTAATACCTGTTAATCGCCCGGCTGCCAACCGTTAACAATCGGGTAACGGCGATCACGTCCAAAGCCGCGCGATGTGACGCGCACGCCCACCGGGGCCTGGCGACGTTTGTACTCACAACGGTCTACCAGCTTGACCACTTGATAGACATCTTCATGGTCATAACCCGCTGCGATGATCGCTTCAGCACTCATGTCACCTTCGATATAGCACATGAGGATAGCGTCCAACACATCGTAATCCGGTAGCGAATCGCTATCCTGCTGGTCAGGCGCAAGCTCTGCGCTGGGCGGACGCTCAATGACGCGCTCAGGAATAGCAGGAGACTGCGTATTACGCCAGCGGGCCAAGCGGTATACCCAGGTTTTATAGACATCCTTGATGGCGTTATAGCCACCCACCATGTCGCCATACAGCGTGGCATAGCCCACCGCCATTTCACTTTTGTTGCCGGTGGTCAGTACCATCAGGCCTTTCTTATTGGAAAGTGCCATCAGCAGTACGCCCCGACAGCGCGACTGAAGGTTCTCTTCGGTGGTATCACGCTCAGTGCCCGTAAAGCTTTCCGAAAGCGTCGCCATAAAGGCATCGACCATGGACTCGATAGGCAAAACGTCGTAATGCACGCCAAGCATTTCTGCCTGAAGGGCAGCATCCTGCCGGGAGATATCCGCAGTGTAGTGGTACGGCATCATCACTGCCTGAACGCGCTGTGGGCCCAGTGCGTCTACCGCAATCGCCAAGGACAGCGCCGAGTCGATTCCGCCGGAAAGACCCAGCACCACGCCTTCAAAGCCACTTTTATTGACGTAATCACGCAGCCCCGTTACCAGCGCACAGTACAGGCTCTCTTCTGGCTCGGCATCCGGCTCAATTTCACCTGACTGCGGCTCCCAGGTAGAGGCGCTGGTTTGCAGCAGTTGCACCGGCATTAAGCCTGCCTGCCAATACGGAGCAAGCACTTTTAGCTGGCCCTGTGCATCCACACAACTGGAACCGCCGTCGAACACCAACTCATCCTGGCCACCAATGGTATTCACATACACAATCGGGCGGCTTACATCTTGCGCGCGCAGCTCCAGCAAGCGGAGCCGCTCGTCTGGTTTATCCTGATGATAAGGGGAGGCGTTCAGGCTAATCAGCACTTCCGCCCCGGCGGCGGTGGCAGCCCGTGCAGGCGCGCCTTCCCACAGGTCCTCACAAATTAAAAGACCGAGCTTGGCCCCCTTATGCTCATACACCAACGGCTCTGTGCCTGGGGTAAAGTAGCGCTGCTCATCGAAAACCTGGTAATTGGGTAGCGCTTGCTTGGCGTATTCGGCCTCCCACTGGCCGTTATACAGCACGCCCGCCATGTTATAGCACTTGCCTTCACGGGTCCCCGGATAACCAATAATCACCAGCACGTCGCGGGCGACCTTTTCTGCCATTTTGGCCCGCGCTTCGCGCAACCGTGCTTCCATGGAGGGGCGCAGCAATAAATCTTCCGGTGGGTAACCGGACAAAAACAGCTCAGGGAAGATAACAATATCTGCCCCATGCTCAATGCGCGCTTCGCGCACGGCTTCAATAGCGCGCGCCGCATTACCGGGAATATCCCCGACAAGCGGATCGAGTTGGGCCATTACCAGCGTTAAATCTTGCATGGGCGTTAAAATCTCTTGAGAATCCTTGGAACATTATTACCTGCGTCAATGCATTGTCCCGCAAGGACTGCCTGCTGGCAAAGCCCGCATGCGCATTGATCGTTTTCGGCTCCGTTTAGGAGGACTGGCAAGGATGAACCTTTTGATTATTCGCTTGATAATTTTCGCTGTGCTGTTTTACGCAGGCCTAAAGCTTTACGGCATGTATCGGCAGCACAAACTCGACCGCGACGCAAAGCGCAATGCCTTGAACCGTCACGAAGGCGGCCAAATGGTGCGCTGCCGCTGGTGTGAGGTCCATGTCCCGGAAAGCGAGGCACTGCGCGACCACGAACAGTGGTTCTGCTGCAGCGCCCATCGCGACCGTTATCTTCAAGAACAACAGGATAAAAACGACGGCGCTTAACTCTTTAACCGTGCTTGCGTCGGCAAGTAGGGCGTAGGGTCAATCAACGGCATCCGATCAAGCAGCTGGTCCACCAGCAAGTGGGTAGAAGCAGGCGCCAGTACGAGCCCATTGCGGTAATGCCCGGCGTTTACGTAGACGTTGGGCTGCTCTGGAAGTGCGCCAATAAACGGGATGCCATCGGGTGAGCCGGGGCGCAGGCCTGCCCAGTGATAAGCAACCGGGCAGTCCGCCAGCGCGGGAACAATACGCTCAGCGCTCTGCTTTAACGAGGCCAGCGCCTCCTCATCGGTAGCTTTATCAAACCCGGTGTCTTCCAGGGTGGAGCCGACAAGCAGCAGACCGTCGCTACGCGGAATTACATAGCGACCATCTTTCAAGACGACCCGCTGCACAAGCCCGGCAGGTGCCTGGTAGGCGATCATCTGGCCTTTCACTGGGCGTACGGGTAACGCCACGTCAAGCGTAGCCAAAAGCCCTGCACTCCAGGCACCACCGCACACGACCAACCGCCCCGCCTCCACCACGCCTTGCGAGGTGTTAACACCCACCACCTGGCCGCCACGGCGTATCACGCCATGCACCTCGCACTGCTCCCGTAGCGTTACATTGGGCATGGCGAGTAATTTAGCGCGCAGCGCCTGGCCAAGCCGTGGGTTTCGCACACTGCCAAGGGTTGGCATCCACAAGGCATTTTCATGGGCAATGGCAACATCGGGTTCTTTTTGTTGCACGAAATCAGCGTTAACCTGCACCAGCGGTTTGCCTAGCTGACGCGCCCACTGCAGTGCTTTATCGTCATCATCGACATTTAAATAGAGCAATCCCTTTTGACGATACTCAGGGTCAATGCCAGTTTCTTCCAGCAAACGTAGCGCAAGCGTTGGGTAAACTCCTTCCGACCAGCGAGAAAGTTGCGAAATGGGCGGTGCGTAACGCCACGGATAGAGCGGTGATACAATGCCACCACCCGCCCAGGAGGCCTCTTTGCCACACATGCCGCGCTCAACAAGAGTGACGTGTTGACCGGCATCCGCTAACTGCAACGCGGTCAGCATACCGATCACACCGCCGCCAATAATTAGAAAATCGCTCACAGGCATTGCCTACTCTGGCTTACTTGATGACCGGCCCAGGCCGGATACGGACAGTGAGCATAGCGAGGAGGCCGAGCAGGTCAAGTCACAGGGAAGACTGCATGACGCACAAGCACAGCGAATATCCAACCTACCTTCAAGGGTTTACGCTCATTGAGCTGCTGATTGTGCTGATTCTGGCAGGCATATTGGCGGCTTGGGGCATACCCGGCCTTCAATCACTGAGTGAGCGTACTGCAGTTACCAGCGAAGTGAACCGACTACAAACCGCACTCACGTTAGCTCGCAGTACCGCCATTACTCAGCACCGCGATATTACCTTGTGCCCCGCGACGGCCGACCGCAGCGCTTGTGCGCGTGATTGGGGGAATGAACTGATGGTGGTTAGCGCCGACAAGACCCGAGGCATCCATAAAGACGAGATAATCCGGGTGTTTCCATCCACCAACGGCGTTAACGTTAGCAAGAACGGTCATGCGCGGATCAAATACACCCCGCTCGGGCATGCCACGGGGTTTAACAGTACGTTCTCCATCTGCCCTGCCAGCACACACAGCAGCACTGAGGGGGCAAGCCTGGTACTCAGTACGCTTGGCCGGGCTCGTATTGCAGAGCCGCCTGCCAGCTGTTAGCGGCAGGCGGCTTTCCCTTCTTGAGCAGCTTAATTAGGCGATACCGTCCAGATAACGCTCGGCATCCAGCGCAGCCATACAGCCACTGCCCGCCGAAGTAATGGCCTGACGATAGATGTGATCCATCACATCGCCACACGCGAACACACCCGGCACGCTGGTGGCGGTAGCATTTCCTTCAAGCCCTGAATTCACCTTGATATAGCCGCCGTTCATAACCAGCTGGCCTTCAAACATCCCGGTGTTGGGGTGATGGCCGATGGCAATAAAGAGGCCTGGCGCCTGGATTTCTTTTACCGTGCCATCCCGTGTTGATTTCAACCGTACGCCGGTAACGCCAGTGTTGTCGCCCAGTACTTCATCAATTTCCTGGAACCACTCCAGCGCAATAGTGCCTGCTTCGACTTTTTCGAACAGTTTGTCTTGCAGGATCTTTTCCGCACGAAGGGAGTCGCGGCGGTGTACCAGAGTAACTTTCGACGCAATATTAGAGAGATACAGCGCCTCTTCCACGGCCGTATTGCCGCCACCCACTACAATGACTTCCTGGTTACGGTAGAAGAACCCGTCGCAGGTGGCACATGCTGAAACACCTTGGCCCATAAACTGCTGCTCAGACGGTAGCCCGATATAGCGAGCACTGGCGCCCGTGGCCACAATCAGCGCGTCACAAGTGTAAATACCGCTGTCGCCCTTGAGGGTGAACGGTTTTTCATCAAGGCTGACTTCATTGATATGATCGAACAGCACCTCGGTATTAAAGCGCTCGGCGTGCGCTTTCATCCGCTCCATCAGCTCAGGGCCTTGTACCCCTTGGGCATCGCCTGGCCAATTATCAACGTCTGTCGTGGTGGTTAACTGGCCACCCGCTTGCATTCCGGTGATCAGCAAAGGCTTTAAGTTAGCCCGTGCTGCATACACGGCCGCTGTATAACCTGCCGGGCCGGACCCAAGAATAATCAAACGTTCATGACGCGTTTCCATGACACCACCTTGTAAATGTCTAGCTGATAAAGTCGCAAAGAGTTTGCCTGAAATGGTGCCAAGTACAAGCTATTGCAAGGTTAAGTATTGACTATTAGGCGAAGACACCTTGAATCAACCTTTATAAACACCCATGTCCTACTACTATGTAAGCCATACTAAAAAGGAAGACTGTGACCGTTTCGCGGCGTGACATACCGTGCAACGCAATGAGAGGAGAAAGGCATGAGTAATACACCCGATACGCTTCAAACGTTGGAAGTAGGTAGCAAGCAGTACCGCTACTACAGCCTTCCCAAGGCGGCCGATGCGCTTGGCAACATTGACCGACTCCCCAAATCGCTCAAAATTTTACTCGAAAACCAACTGCGCTTTGCCGACGATGAAAGCGTTGAACAAGACGATATGCAAGCCCTTGTCGATTGGCAGAAAGAGGGCAAATCCAGTCGTGAAATCGGTTATCGCCCGGCGCGCGTATTAATGCAGGATTTCACCGGCGTACCCGGTGTGGTCGATTTGGCCTCCATGCGCGCAGCAGTAGAAAAACTGGGTGAAGACCCGGCCCGCATCAATCCTCTTTCTCCGGTTGACCTGGTGATTGACCACTCGGTCATGGTCGACAAGTTTGGTAACGCGACGGCGTTTGAAGAGAACGTCGAAATTGAAATGCAGCGCAACCGTGAGCGTTATGAGTTTCTGCGCTGGGGCCAACAGGCCTTTAATAACTTCAGCGTGGTGCCGCCCGGCACCGGCATTTGTCATCAGGTAAACCTTGAGTACCTGGGCCGAAGCGTGTGGACCAAGGAAGAGGACGGCACCACATTTGCCTACCCGGATACCCTCGTGGGCACCGACTCCCACACCACCATGATCAACGGCCTGGGCGTGCTAGGCTGGGGCGTGGGCGGTATTGAGGCGGAAGCGGCCATGCTCGGCCAGCCAGTCTCCATGCTGATTCCAGAAGTTATCGGCTTCAAACTGACCGGCAAACTGCGAGAAGGCATTACCGCCACCGACCTGGTACTCACCGTGACGGAGATGCTGCGCAAAAAAGGGGTTGTGGGTAAGTTTGTCGAATTCTACGGCGATGGCCTAAAAGACCTGCCGCTTGCTGACCGCGCCACCATTGCCAATATGGCCCCGGAATACGGCGCTACCTGCGGCTTCTTCCCGGTCGATGACGAAACACTGAACTATATGCGCTTAACCGGGCGCGAAGATGACCAGATTGCGCTAGTAGAAGCCTATAGCAAAATGCAGGGCTTATGGCGTGAGCCGGGCGATGAGCCGGTGTTCACCGATGCCCTGCACCTTGATATGACCGAAGTGGAAGCCAGTCTCGCTGGCCCTAAACGCCCGCAGGATCGCGTTGCCTTAAAAGACATGGCCGCCGCCTTTAATAAAGTCATGCAGGAGGATGCCAAGGCACAGCCCAACGCGGAAAAAGGCAAGTTCGACTCAGAAGGCGGCCAGACAGCCGTGGGCATTGAGCGCAGCCTTGAGGGGGACTTCAAGCACGCCTCCAGCCAGAAAGTCACCATTGACGACCAGGATTTCAGCCTAGACCCAGGCGCGGTGGTCATTGCTGCCATCACCTCATGCACCAATACGTCCAACCCCAGCGTGATGATGGCTGCAGGCCTGCTGGCGCGCAAAGCGCGTGAAAAAGGCCTAACCACCAAGCCCTGGGTGAAAACCTCGCTGGCGCCTGGCTCCAAGGTCGTCACCGACTACCTGGCCGCGGCCAACTTGAACGAGGATTTGAATGCGCTGGGCTTTAACCTGGTGGGTTATGGCTGCACGACGTGTATTGGCAACTCAGGCCCACTGCCTGAAGCGATCGAGAAAGCGGTAAACCAGGGAGATTTAACCGTCGCCTCGGTCCTTTCAGGCAACCGTAACTTTGAAGGCCGTGTTCATCCGCTGGTCAAAACCAACTGGCTTGCCTCCCCCCCCTTGGTCGTCGCTTATGCGCTGGCGGGCAATGTACAGCGTGATTTAACCCAGGAGCCACTCGGCCAGGACAGTGATGGCAACCCGGTTTATCTAAAGGATATTTGGCCCTCTCAAGCCGAAATTGCCGAGGCCGTCGAGAAAGTAAATACCGATATGTTCCGTAAAGAGTACGGTGAGGTATTTAAAGGCGATGAAACTTGGCAGGCAATTGACGTTCCTGAAAGTCAGGTCTACCAATGGCCCGAATCTACTTACATCCAGCACCCACCCTTCTTTGAAGGCATGGGACGCGAACCAGATGCGATCGAGGACGTCAGCAATGCCCGCGTTCTGGCCATGTTGGGCGACTCGGTGACCACTGACCATATTTCCCCCGCAGGCGCGATCAAACCGGATAGCCCCGCAGGCCGCTACCTGCAAGAACATGGCGTTAAGCCGGTCGACTTTAACTCCTACGGCTCGCGCCGGGGGAATCATGAGGTCATGATGCGCGGCACCTTTGCCAACGTACGTATCAAAAACGAGATGCTGGACGGTGTGGTCGGCGGCGAAACGCGCTATGTTCCCAGTGGCGAGCAAATGGCGATTTACGATGCCGCCATGAAATACCAGGAGGCTGGCACACCGCTGGTCGTTATTGCTGGTAAAGAGTATGGCACCGGCTCTTCGCGTGACTGGGCAGCCAAAGGTACCCGCTTGCTAGGCGTTCGCGCGGTTCTCGCGGAATCCTTTGAGCGTATTCACCGCTCCAACCTGATCGGCATGGGCGTGGTGCCGCTGCAGTTCCCGGAAGGTGAAACCCGCGAAACGCTGGGATTAACCGGCGATGAAGAGATATCCATTGCGGGATTAAGTGATTTAAGCCCCGGTAAAACGGTGCAGGTAGTGATTAAAACCGGTGAAAAAGAGCATACCGTTGATGCCAAGTGTCGAATTGATACGGTCAATGAGCTGGCTTACTACCGTCATGGTGGTATCCTTCACTACGTGCTGCGCAAAATGATCGGCGCCGCATAAGTAATACCTACCAATGCTTGTATGCCCCCACCTCGGTGGGGGTTTTTTATGAGCGCTCGTTTAAACGGCGCGGCGGCGATAGGTACGATACTCAGGTGACCAGCTTGCTTTCTCGATGTCTTCGCGCAGTTTGGTGCCACTGGTCGTTAGCGCAACGCCGTTATGCTGAGCAGTGGCGGCTACTTCAAAGGCAATCGACTGGCTGATTTCACGAATACGCGAAAGCGGCGGTAACAGCGCACCTTTACCCTCTTTAACGATGGGTGCTTCACGCGCCAGCGCACGAGACGCGCTCATCAACATCTCATCGGTCACCCGATTTGCATTCGAAGCAATGACGCCCAACCCGATGCCCGGGAAGATATACGCGTTGTTGCACTGGGCAATGGGGTATGTGCGCCCGTTATATACCACAGGAGCAAACGGACTACCGGTGGCGACCAGTGCTTGGCCGTCGGTCCAGCGGATCACATCGTCAGGAACAGCTTCTGCCTGAGACGTTGGATTAGAGAGCGGCATAATCACCGGATGCTCACAGCCTGCATGCATGGTTTTAACCACCTGCTCGGTGAATATCCCACGCTGACCGCAAACACCGACCAGAATAGTCGGCTTCATCTGGGCAATGGTTTCTTCCAACCCTTGGCCATTCCAATCCGCGACCAGCGCAGGATCGTGGGCCAAACGGCGCTGAAAATCGCGCTGCCACTCTTGATCCGTCGTCATCAAGCCTTCGCGGTCGACAACAAAAATACGCGCACGCGCTTCATGTTCGGAGAGTCCTTCGGCCTCCATGGCCACCACGACCTGCTCAGCGATACCACAGCCGGCTGAACCACCGCCAACGAACACCACGCGTTGCTGGGCAATGCTCTCTTCACGCGCCTGACAGGCTGCCATGAGCGTTCCCACGACAACGGATGCCGTACCCTGAACATCATCGTTAAAGCAGCACAACTCGTTGCGATAGCGCTCAAGCAGCGGTACGGCGTTGGCTTGGGCAAAATCTTCAAACTGCAGCAAAACATTCGGCCAGCGGCGCTTCAGCGCTGAGATGAACGCTGCCATAAAGGCGTTGTACTCTTCCTGACCCACGCGTTTATGGCGCCAGCCCATGTACATGGGGTCATCCAGCAGCGCCTGATTATTAGTGCCTACATCAATCACGATGGGTAGCGTATGGGCCGGACTAATACCGCCACAGGCGGTATAAAGCGCCAGCTTACCAATGGGAATCCCCATACCACCGATCCCCTGGTCACCCAGCCCTAAAATACGTTCGCCGTCAGTGACTACGATAACTTTAACGTTATCCTTAGTGGCGCTGCGCAGAATATCGTCCAGATGATCGCGGTCCTGGTAGCCGATAAACAAGCCCCGGTGATTGCGATAAATATTGGAAAATTCCTGACATGCCTGGCCAACGGTTGGCGTATAGATGATCGGCAGCATCTCTTCAAGATGCTCAGATACTAGGCGGAAGTAGAGCGTTTCATTGTCGTCTTGAATGGCGCGCAAATAAATATGGCGCTCAAGATCACTATTGCACTGCTGGTACTGCCGATAAGCGCGCTCTAGCTGATCATCAATGGTTTCGACATTTTGCGGCAGCAAACCAATCAAGTTAAACGCCAAACGCTCCTCTTGAGTAAACGCGCTGCCTTTGTTCAATAGCGGCATTTCAAGTAAGGAAGGACCGGCGTAAGGAATATATAAGGGGCGCTTACTCGTCGTCATAGGGGCTCTCTTCTTTTCCATTACCGCTGCATCGCAGCAATTTCAAGCGTTTACGGTTTATCGACATAATGTACCATGTCACTACGACAAAGGTGGCACAGTCATACTTCTCTAGCCAAAAAAATGCCCCGACATTTGCCGGGGCAGCTGAAAATCAATACGTTATAATTAGCAGGTTTTTGCCGCTGGCTGGCGCCCCGCCTCACCGGTAAAGAACAGCGGACGCAGCTTCACACCGACAATATTGCCCGCAAAGGCAGCCACCAGCCACACCCAACCGTGCAAGCTACCCGACGCGATACCACTGAAGTAAGCACCGATGTTGCAACCAAACGCCAGGCGCGCGCCATAACCCAGCATTAGGCCACCAATTACCGCAGCCACCACCGAGCGCAGAGGGATTCTAAAATTAGGCGCAAACCGACCGGCCAAATGTGCAGCCATTAAAGCGCCCAACATAATACCGACGTTCATGACCGTCGTCATATCACTCCACACGCTAGCTTCAAGCGCTGCCGCATTACCTGGCGCCTGCCAATATCCCCAACCCGTTACGCTACCGCCGAACAATTCATATACCTTGGCCCCCCAAAGCGCGAAGGCCGACGTAATGCCCCATGGGCGACCAGCTAGCGCAAGCGTTGCGAAATTCAGCAGCGCCAAGGCCACGGCACCCGCCAATAACGGCCAAGGCCCGCTTAACCAGCGCAGAGTAGCGGGCTTCTCAACCATGGGTACCTGTTCTAGTTGACCATGACGACGCTTTTCCATCACGAGCGTAAACACCGCAATCGCCACAAACAGTACCAGGCTGATGGCGATACCGCCCGTCGTACCTGCAATATCAATCAACGATATCGGCTCAAACGCTGGCAAACGCTGCCACCACGCAAAATGCGCCGAGCCAATTACCGAACCGATGATAAAGAAGGCAAGCGTAATCAACATACGGGCATTACCGCCACCCGCCGTAAACAGCGTGCCTGAAGCGCACCCGCCGCCCAACTGCATACCAATCCCGAAAAGAAACGCGCCCACCAGCACGGAAATACCGATAGGGGAGACAAAACCACTCACCGGCGTACCAAACAATGTACCGGCACCCAGCGCTGGAAAAAACAGCACCACGGCAATGGCCAGCATCACCATTTGCGCACGCAGCCCGCGGCCGCGGCGCTCAGTAATAAACACGCGCCAGGCAGAGGTAAACCCAAAGGCAGCGTGATACAACACCATGCCCAGCAGACCGCCTACAATCATTAGCAAACCGGTATTAGCGCCAAATATGACGCCAATCGTTAGCGCTCCTAATACAATCGCCGCAGTCGCCAGTAGTGGTACCCGATAACTGGCCGGAGTCGCGGCAGCCGTCGTCGACATAAATTCACCTATAGGTAACGCCAAAAGCGCCCGTGGATAGACAGGCGCTCTGGTCGATGTGGATAATCGTTATAAGCTTACCGCCCAGCCAACAGGGGGTAAATCATTTATGGCTAATCGTTACAGGGCTAACGAAGAATTACGGCTCTTTTTATCGTCGTCTTCATGCGCCACATAGAGACGATTCACCATTACGAATAAAACAACCGCCAAGGGTGCGGCCAAAATAACGCCAGGTAAGCCAAACAACGTGCTGCTTGCAAGGAGCGCAAACAACAATAGCGCCGGTGGCAGGCTGACGGCACGCTGCTGCACCAAAGGCTGCAAAATATTACCTTCAATCTGCTGAATAATAACGTAAGCCATCAGTACGAAGAGCGCCGTCTCAGGGCTGACCGTATACGCCAACAGCAGGGCAGGAATAGCGGCGGCAATGGGGCCGACCAACGGTACAAAGTCCAGAAGACCGGCAACTAGTCCCAGCCCTAATGGCGCTGGCACGCCCAGCAGCCACATGCTGATACCCACCAGTACGCCCGTTACCGTCATAGCGACTACCTGACCGCCTAGCCAATAGCGCAATGCCTTACCACTCGCATCCAACGCCTCGCCCAAGCGCGGACGGCTTTTAACCGGTGCCAGTAATAAAAGACCACGGCGGTATAAGTCCGGCTGAGCCGCAAAATAGACCATCCCAACAATCAACACGAACAAATTGATAATACTGCCGCCCATTGAAACCACGATCATGCCGACCTGAGACACACCGCCTTGCATGATGCTTGCATTTTCCACGGCATTATCGATCAAGGGCGCCAACTGCGAATCTTCAAGACGTTCTCGTAGTTGTTCCCACGCCTCAGGCAGCATGGTCGTAAGCGACTCCATTTCAGCTGCAATCTGTGCCCCGAACCCCCAGCTCATGAATCCCAATCCACCGCACAACACTACCAACACAATAAGCAACGATAGCCAACGCGGCACGCCGCGGTTTAGTAGTGGCGCCATGCAGCTTTGCAAAACACAGGCGCCCTTAAAGACCCTTCCCCATATCAGCACGAGCTTGAGATGGTAACGCTCGAAGAACTCGTGCCATCGAACCATCTGCTGCGTCAGATCGAGGCTGCGCTCGATTTCAGCTTTATCCGCGATCGAGTGCGTCATCTCTACTGTGCCGATAACGGCCGGCCCGCGCTTGACCCCGTACTGCTCTTCAAGGCGTTGTTTATCGGTTACCTGTTCGGTATTCGAAGCGAGCGCCAGTTGATACGTGAGATTCAGGTCAACGTCGCCTACCGCTGGTTTCTCGGCTTGCGCTTGACCGACAAGGTACCCGACGCCTCGACGATCAGTCAGAACCGGCGCCGCCGTTTCTCCGACAGCACGATTCACCAGGAGATTTTCGATACGGTGGTCGAGCAGGCCATGGTACAGGGTCTGGTGGGCGGCGACGTACTCTATACCGACAGCACGCATCTCAAGGCCAATGCCAACAAGCACCGCTTCGAGCGGCAAGAGGTCGAGACAACGGCACGGGACTATCTGGACGCTCTGGATGTGGCGGTCGAGGAGGACCGCGCCCGACACGGAAAAAAGCCCTGACGCCGCGTGTCGAGACACCGGCCACCGTAGAAAAGAAGGTCAGCCTGACCGACCCCGATAGCGGCTACATGGTGCGTGATGGCAAGCCGACGGGCTTCTTCTATCTGGATCACCGCACGGTCGACGGCAAACACGCCATTATTACCGATACCCATGTCACCCCGGCCAGTGTGCACGATAGCGTGCCTTACCTGGCGCGGCTCGATCATCAGTGCCAGCGCTTCGGCCTTGATCCGGTCGGTGTGGGTCTCGACGCCGGTTACTTTACGGCAGCTATCTGCCATGGGCTGGAGGAGCGTGGCCTCTATGGCGTCATCGGCTATCGCCGCCCCAGTAAACTCAAGGGCTATCTTCCCAAACGCGCCTTCACCTACGACGCGGCCACCGACACCTATCAGTGCCCGGAAGGTCAATCGCTGATCTACGCCACGACGGATCGAAATGGCTACCGCCACTATCGCAGCGATCCTGAGATCTGCCGCGGTTGTCCTCGGCTCGATACCTGTACACGCAACGCCAGGCAGATGAAAACGGTCACGCGGCACGTGTGGCAGGACGACAAGGATCGGGTCGATGCCCGGCGACTGACCGAGCCCGGCAAAAAGCTCTACAAGCGACGCAAGGAGACGGTGGAGCGCAGCTTCGCCGACGCCAAACAGTTGCACGGGCATCGCTATGCACGAATGAGAGGGCTGGCACGTGTCAAAGAGCAATGTCTGCTGGCCGCAGCGTGCCAAAACCTCAAGAAGATCGCGCAGGCGCGTTGGCGCCGGCTTTTTTACGTGTTTTTACGTCACCTAAGGGCTCATATGGCTTATCAGGGGGCGTCATGCCCGAGGATAACCAGAGAACGCTCGATATGGTCGTTAGCAAGGCGGCGGATGCGGGCATACTCTGAAAGCAATGAACCCACCGAAATCGGTGGGTTCGTCAGCAGTCTGAAATCCCTTCCAATTGGAAGGGTTTTTTAGTTACTCAGCCGCTAATAAGCTTAAATAAAACGCCCAAGGCCGACCGCTGAGCGCAGTTTATCCATGGTTATCGCAGCCTCCTCCCGAGCGCGCTGAGCACCTTTTTGCAGCACCGCTTCAATATGGGCAGGGTCATCCATTAGCGCATTGTAGCGCTCGCAGGGTTCGCTCAGTTGCGCATTGATATACTCAAACACCTGGTTTTTAGCATCGCCAGCATTCAACCATGTCTTCCCGAGGTGGAAAACACGAATTTCAAGGACGCTGAGAAGGCCATCTGATCAAGAGGGCAGTGCGCCAACAGTTTTTCATAAAATTCAACATGCATCCGTGAAGCGGCTTGACTTCCAGTGTTGAGATGATGAGCGAACTGATGGCGAAGCACCACGGGGCTCCGCCACCCACTCCATGATGACTGTTTTGTTGCTCACTTAGAAGCTGCATCCATCACTTTAAAAATAAATAAGCAATATTTTTTATAAAACAATATTAATATTAAAGGCTTATTTGTTTCTCTCATACCTATCCATAAAAAGCGTCAAATCATCCTAACTTTTATATTGTTTTTTTCATAAGCTAATCTACATTGATAAGTATCATTAATGACCTCTTAAGCAGTTTAAAAAGAAGTTATTCATGAGCAACAACCATTACAAGAACTATCAAAAGAACTATCAAGATCAGATAATGGGTAACTAATAACGCCTGTACTACAGGCTTTTGGCGAAAAAAGCGACGATGGGTCGCAACGATTAAACGGAGAGTTATAATGTTTAGCAGGCAAGCCAACATATCGAAAGATAGCTCTGGTCGCACGCGCATTACAACAGCAGCACGTGGGTACGCAGTACTTCGCGACCCATCTTTAAATAAGGGAACATCGTTTAGTCAGAGTGAGCGTGACGCACTTGGTCTTAACGGGCTGCTTCCCCCAATTATTACTACTGAACTTGAACCGCAACTCATCCGCGCTTATGCGGCCTATAGCGCGGCACCTACTGATCTCGCAAAACATATATATATGTGGGATCTCCATGATGACAACGTGACAATATTTTATGCTCTCCTTCAACGTCATATGATGGAAATGCTTCCCATCGTCTATGACCCTATCGTTGGTGAGGCAATTGAGAACTTTAGTGAGATCATGCACCGGCCACGTGGGATCTTCCTTTCAATCAATGAGCCAGAAAAAATCGAGGAGAAACTTGCGGCCTTCGGTGCAGGCGCGAATGACATTGATTTGCTTGTGGCATCTGATGCCGAGGAAATCCTTGGTATCGGTGATTGGGGGGCCAACGGCATCGATATTTCTATTGGTAAGTTGGCTGTTTACACTGCAGCTGCTGGCGTAGATCCGCACCGAGTGGTGCCGGTGATACTGGATGTAGGGACTGACAATGAGAAATTGTTGAATGCCCCCCAGTATGTTGGGTACCGCCATGGTCGTATACGAGGCAAGCAGTATGATGATTTTGTGGACGCCTATGCGGCCGCAGCGCATAAGTTGTTCCCTAAAGCAATGTTGCACTGGGAAGACTTCGGTTCCACCAATGCACGCCGCATTCTGGCGCGTCATCGAGATAAGCTGCCAACGTTCAATGATGACATGCAGGGTACGGGCGCAATCGTACTCGCAGGTCTACTAAACGCGGTAGAACGCACAGGAAACCCCTGGAATGAACAACGCGTTGTAGTCGTAGGGTCTGGTACAGCAGGGTGCGGCATTGCAGATCAGATTCGGGACCAAATGGTTCGCCACGGAGTATCTAAAGAAGAGGCGACTCGTAAAATTTGGTTGGTGGACCTTCCTGGCTTGCTTACTGACGACATGACGGACGGCCTACTTGATTTCCAGCGTCCATATGCGCGGCCCCTTGATGAAGTCACTAATTGGAAACGCACACCCTGTGAGCCAATTCCGGCCGACGAAAGTCGCTGGCCTGCAATGGAGGCTCTACGCGCAGCACGCGCTGCCGCTAGCGGAATTATCGACCTTGCGGCGGTAGTCTCCGAAGTGAAGCCAACTATCCTTATTGGAACGTCGACGACCCCAGGCCGATTTACCGAAAGCATCGTCCGTGACATGGCGTCCAATGTTGAGAGGCCCATCATCTTTCCGCTTTCTAATCCCACCTTACTGCATGAAGCAACTCCTGCTCATCTCATAGAGTGGACAGACGGCAAGGTACTTGTCGCCACCGGCGCTCCCTTCGATGACGTGCAGTACAAGGGTGTCAACTATGTCATTGGCCAGGCTAATAATGCAGCTCTCTATCCTGGGTTGGGCTTTGGCGCCATTGTTGGACGCGTGGCCAAGATTACGGATGAAATGATTTTTGCTGCCGCGCAAGCGGTCGCGGGCCAAGGTCCTGAAGATAAGCCCGGCGCTTCGCTTCTACCATCGAATGCAGAGCTGCGCACCACATCCAGTGCAGTCGCTGTGGAAGTAATTCGGGTTGCTCAGAGTCAAGGGCTGGTGCGCGCCAAGGATCTTTCGGACCCTGTGGAAGCCGTACGTGAGGCTCAGTGGTGGCCAGTCTATAACCCTGTGGAAGCTGATTAAAGTAGTGCGAACTGACAGTCTACCTTCACATAGGGGGCAGGCTGTCAGTTCATTGTCGCTGACGATATTTCAATGACGCCATCAGCGTCTCCCCCCATTCCAACGACAGCTACGCTTTTATATCTTTGTATACAGGATAATAAGCTATGACGACGAATAATCAAGCAGATGCCTTACGTGATCTCCCCATTGGCATTGAGGCCGACGGCACACGTTCTGAATTCGATTCTATGGGAAGTGTCGACGTGCCGGCGGATCGTTACTGGGGTGCCCAGACTCAGCGCTCGCTGATTCACTTTAATATTGGTGATGATTTAATGCCAAAAGAGGTATATCACGCCTATGGATACGTGAAAAAGGCATGCGCTATGGTAAATGCGGCGGCTGGTCGATTGTCTGACACTAAGCGCGACGCAATCATTCATGCCGCTGATGAGGCGATCACCGGTAAGCTCGACGCCCACTTCCCGCTGTATGTCTGGCAGACAGGATCTGGTACTCAGTCGAACATGAATGTTAATGAGGTACTTTCGAACCGGGCAATTCAGCTTCTTGGCGGTAGCATCGGTTCTCAGCAAC
This sequence comes from Halomonas sp. TP35, assembly GCF_052375975.1. Lineage (NCBI taxonomy): Bacteria > Pseudomonadati > Pseudomonadota > Gammaproteobacteria > Oceanospirillales > Halomonadaceae > Halomonas > Halomonas sp. TP35. The sequence goes on from NZ_JBQSUZ010000022.1 coordinate 27,110, forward strand.
CCGTTGCTCCAAACGACGACGTCAATATGGGCCAGTCGTCAAACGATACATTTCCTACCGCCATGCACATCGCCTCAGTATTCGCGATTGATGAGGTACTGTTGCCCCAAGTAACAAAGCTTGTGGAGACGATTGAGAGCAAAGCCAACCGCTGGATGGACGTAGTAAAAATTGGACGTACGCACCTGGAAGATGCTGTCCCTTTAACGGTTGGCCAGGAATGGCACGGTTGGGCCGGGCAGATTAGAGCAGCAATTGCTGACATTGAGGCCAGCCGCTCGGGGCTCTACGAGCTGGCTGTCGGTGGAACGGCCGTTGGCACTGGCCTGAATGCGCCTAAAGGCTTTGCCGTCGACGTTGCTGCAAAAATCGCCGAACTGACTTTCAAGCCTTTCATTACAGCACCTAACAAGTTCACCGCACAAGGCTCGTTGGATGCAATGGTCCGAGCACATGCAGCACTTCGTGGGCTTGCAGTAGCGTTAATGAAGATTGCCAACGACATGCGCTGGCTGGCTTCTGGACCGCGTTGCGGCTTCGCCGAACTCACCTTGCCGTCCAACGAACCTGGCTCTTCTATCATGCCTGGAAAGGTTAATCCAACCCAGTGCGAAGCAATCGTCATGATTGCTATCCAGGTAATGGGCAACGATACAGCTGTTTCCGTCGCTGGCAGCCAAGGCAACTTCGAACTTAACGCCATGCGGCCTGTGATCATCAATAACTTTTTGCATTCTGCCCGGATTATCGCCGATGGATGCGGTAGATTTTGTGAGTTTTCTGTGGAAGGCACGGAACTGAACGAGAAGAAAATCAAAGAATACGTCGCAGGAAGTGTGATGCTAGTAACGGCTCTATCGCCCGTGATCGGTTATCAAAATGCAGCGCACATAGCCGAAAAGGCAATCGCGGACGGCACAAGCCTGCGTGATGCTGCCTTGGCTTCAGGCAAGGTTAGTGCCGAACTCTTCGACAAGACTATTAAGCCGCTAGATATGGTTGGCAGTGGACTTGCAGGTGCCTAAGAAAAATAGCACACCACTTTATCTTTAAAGTTCAATGATAACGTTTCTAAAGCAGACATATCGAACCTGGAGTTTGATGCTCTGGCCGTACGGTTATATAGCGCGAAGGAGAGTGAGGAGTTCGTTTAATTTCTGAATAGCATCACCCGGCTGTTATCCACTTCAACTGTAACAATAGCTACATTGACCAATACGTTGTAAGTAAATACAGGAGCAAAGCCATGGCTGATAAAGACGCACCTCAGCCCATTCGCGGAACCCAGGGCGCTGACGACCCAGGCCCACGTAATGTTGTTCTGGACAAAATGAATCCAGATATCTTCCTGCCTCCAGAAACCGACAATGGCGGGATCCCGAACCTGAAGTTTCCGTTCGCCATGGCTCATAACCGTCTTGAAGACGGCGGCTGGGCGCGGGAAGTGACGCTGCGCGAGTGCCCGGCTTTGGAAGAGCTCGCTATCGTTAATATGCGTCTTGGCCCTGGTGTTATTCGTGAACTCCATTGGCATAAAGAAGCCGAATGGGCCTACGTAACGGAAGGCCGCGTGCGTTTCTACCTGGTTGACGAAAACCGCCAGACGCTGGTCGAAGACCTCGGGCCAGGTGATCTCTGGTTTGCCCCCGCAGGCGTTCCACATGCCATTCAGGGTCTTGAAGAAGGCACCGAATTCGTTCTGATCTTCAATGACGGTAACTTCTCCGAAAACGAGACACTGCTCGTCACAGAGCTCTTCGCACATATGCCGAAAGAGGTGCTGGCCAAGAACTTCGGTGTTCCGGAAAGTGCCTTCGACAACATCCCGCCTTCTGAAAAGTATATTTTCCGTCAGCCACAACCAGCGCCCATTGAGCAGGTTCGCGAAGAACTCGGCGCTGGTAACATGACAGGCAAATATGTGTTCCGGGGAGGCGATATTCCTGAAAACACATGGCAAGGCGGCGCGACCAAAATCATCGATTCGAAAAGTTTCGACGTCACGACCATGGCGATGTTGATGATTAAGCTTGAGCCCGGCGGTATGCGAGAAATTCACTGGCACCCGGATGCTGATGAAATTCAGTACTACCTGTCTGGCCAGGCGCGCATGACCGTGTTCAACGCCGTCAGCAATGCACGTACTTTTAACTACGGCCCCGGCGACGTCGGCTATGTGCCGAAGAACCTGGCCCACTACATTGAGAACATCGGTGACGAGCCAGTGTATGTTCTCAACGTATTCAACAAGGGCGACTACCGCGATGTTTCACTGAACCAATGGCTGGCACTGACACCCGCCAGCATTGTTCAAGGCCACCTGGACGTCGATGACACACTAATGAAGTCACTGCGCCGCGAGCGTTGCCCGGTAGTGAAGTAATACAGTTGGGCAGTCATTGAAAACCGCTAGCCAGCCTCTTTGAGGCTGGCTTTTTCTCACTATAAAGTGCGTAATCATCCATCAGACAAAACGCCCAAGGCCGACCGCTGAGCGCAGTTTATCCATGGTTATCGCGGCCTCCTCCCGAGCGTGCTGAGCACCTTTTTGCAGCACCGCTTCAATATGGGCAGGGTCATCCATTAGCGCATTGTAGCGCTCCCGGGGTTCGCTCAGGTGCGCATTGATATACTCAAACACCTGGTTTTTAGCATCGCCCCAGCCAATACCGGCGGCGTACTGTTCACGCAGAGCAGACGTTTCGCTCTCATTGGCAAATGCCGCGTATATCTGGAACAGGGTGCAGGTATCCGGGTCTTTCGGTTCGCCGGGCTCAAGCGAGTTGGTCTTGATTTTACGCACCAGCTTTTGAAGCTTTTTCTCGGGCGAAAACAGCGGGATGGTATTGTTATAGCTTTTGGACATTTTGCGCCCGTCCAGTCCTTTCAACACCTCGCCTGTCTCACTTACCACCGCTTCGGGTAGCGTAAAGTACTGCCCTTTATAAAGGTGGTTGAATCGCCCGGCCATATCACGTGCCATTTCGATATGCTGAATCTGGTCGCGCCCTACCGGCACCTTTTGGGCGTTGAACATCAGGATATCGGCAGCCATCAATACCGGGTAGCCAAAAAGCCCCATGGTGATGCCTTTGTCCGCATCCTGGTCGCCTGCTTCTTCGTTCTCAGCCACGGCGGCCTTGTAAGCGTGGGCGCGGTTCATCAGGCCTTTGGCACACACGCAGGAAAGCATCCACGAGAGTTCTTGAACTTCCATCAAATCAGACTGGCGGTAAAAAATGGCGTTGTCGGTATCCAGCCCAAGCGCCAGCCAGGTAGCGGCAATTTCCAGGCGTGACGCTTGCACGCGCGCAGGGTCCTGGCACTTGATCAGGGCGTGGTAATCCGCCAAAAAATAGAACGACTGTACATTGGGGTCCTGGCTTGCTTCTATGGCCGGTTTAATCGCACCAACGTAGTTGCCTAAGTGCGGTGTACCGGTCGTCGTAATACCGGTTAAGACGCGGGTTTTAGCAGTTTGACTCATTGTGTTTAGGCTCTTGGGCAAATAGGCCTATCATAACGCGCAGATTTACGCGTGGCGAATGCCATCAGCGTAATCCTGCCAGCCGCCACGTTGCTTCTTCTGGGCTTTGCCTCACAAAAACAGCGTGCGTACTGGCAGACGTACCACCGCTTCTGGCCGTGATGGCAACGCGCTGATCCGCCAGCCGTTCAATATCAATGATGAGGTCATCAAGTAACCGCCTTTGGCCCTCAGCTTGCGCTATTGGCAATGCCTCAAGCAGTGCGTTGAGCGCCTGGCGTGGCAACAACGCCTGACTATCATCGCTTTGCAGCTGTCGCTTATCGCCGATATTGAAGGCGGGTGGATACGTTAGTAAACGGTTCAAGAAGGCATCCCGCGATGCTGCATACTGGCGGTCCGACAAGACAGCCAGCAGGCTCTCATCCAGCATTTGGGCCTGAACGGCAATTCGAAAATTACCCGCCAAACGCTCATCGACTAACGCCGTCCGCATACTCGCTACGCCCAGCAGCAGCGCGGCAGAAAGAAGTGCCATGACGATCACCAGCGCAGCACCCTGCTGATGCTTCATGGGCTGCCCTCCATGGCGGGAAGAGGTGTACGACGCGCGATAACGTGATCACGCTGCATCACATGCCATACAAACGGTGTTTGGCGCTCGCCCGCAAATTGGAGCGTTACCCGATAAAGCCCTGTTATACCATCGGCGTCTTTCTCAAACAGGCTAAGCGAGTCGCATGCGTGACTGCCTTTATAAAGCCCTTCTATCAAGGGCTGGCTGTTATGACGTAATGCACAGGTGGTCGCATCGACCAGCGAGTCATTGATCTCATACTGGCCTGCCTTGCCTTTACGAATGTCCCGGGTGAGCGATTGAACGGCAAAAACAAGCGCTTCCTGCTCGCGACTGATGGCCTCGACGCGCTGAAAGGTCGTCACGGTGGTTAACAAAAGCTGGCCTGCACCCAAAATAATAATGGCGCCGATCACCATCGCGACCATCATTTCAACCAGCGTAAATCCCCCTTGGCGCTTATTGAGCATTAGGCGCCTCGCCAACATAGCGCGCTTCAATAAAGGGCAAGGTAAACACGTAGTCAAAATGGTCAGCCGCTTGATGGGAAGGCCGTGCACGCATCGTAATGGAGACGGTCAATTGACAGCCTCCGGATACAAAAGTGCTATCAACCGTGCCCGTTGCGCCGTTAAGCGGTGCTTGTGAAGGTGTAAACCACTCGGCCTGCCAGTCACTCTCCAGCCCCGCCGTGAGGTGTCGGCAGTTCTGTTTCGCCGCCAGCTGCGCCCAGGCACGCTCTTGGGCATCCAGGGCTGCCACACTTGCCACGGAGTATTGGTAGCCCGAAGCGGCACTTTGCAGCGACGTTAGCTGAATGGCGGCGATGCCGATCAGCCCAAACGCCAGCAAGGCCAAGGCAATTAACACCTCCACCAGGGTAACCCCCTCTTGGCGCCGCACTTACCAGCACGTCTCGGGCAGGCGTTCACCTTGACTACTGAGCGTTATGGCCTGGCCACAGCCATCTTTTCGCTCAGTCGACGCGCTTAGCACATAGCGACCGTCCTGGCGTTCAGAATAGGCAAGGCGATAATGCCCGCTTGGTGACAGGTGGGGCATTTCACAGTCTTGATAGGAGTAGGTTCGGGCGTGACAGCGCGCTAGTTCAGCCGCCGCCTGCCTTAACCCCGCATGCGCATCCGTGCGCAGGGATGTTTGCAGGTAGCGGGAGTAGGCAGGGTAAGCCATGCCAGCGATAAGGCCGAGAATGCCCATCACCACCACAAGCTCAAGAAGCGTAAAACCGCGCTGACGCTCTATCGAGCGGCCTGCGCGAATAGAGTAAGGATAAAGCGAAAACCTCACGTGATGCTCCTGCATCAGCCACCGCATACGCAGTGCATCAGCTGCTGACGATTACCTGCTCGCGCAGCTCTTTGGGCATGGAGAACGTAATGCTCTCCTCGCGGCCTTTTAGCTCTTCCGGCATGGAAGCACCCAATGACTGAAGCTTGCCAATTACGCCTTTCACCAGCACTTCCGGGGCACTGGCACCCGCCGTTACGCCGATGCGGCCGACGTTTTCAAGCCACGTTGGCTCAATCTGGTCGGCATTATCTATCAGGTACGCCGGTGTTCCCATACGCTCGGAAAGCTCGCGCAAGCGGTTAGAGTTGGAACTATTGGGGCTGCCCACTACAAGCACTAGATCACTGTCCGCGGCCAGTTCACGCACCGCATCCTGGCGGTTTTGCGTGGCATAGCAAATATCATCTTTACGCGGTCCACTGATCTCGGGAAACCTCTCGCGCAGCGCATCAATCACTTTGGCCGTGTCATCCATCGACAGCGTTGTTTGGGTCACAAAGGCAAGGCTGGAAGGATCCTTGACCTCCAGGCTGGCAACGTCCTGCTCATCTTCGACTAGATAGATGCGACCGCCATGCGCCGTGTCATAGCGTCCCATGGTGCCTTCTACTTCGGGATGGCCTGCGTGCCCAATCAGCACGCACTCGTGCCCCCGCTTGGCGTAGCGCAAGACTTCCAAATGCACCTTGGTGACCAGCGGGCAAGTGGCATCAAACACTTTCAGCCCACGCCGGTCAGCATCGGACTGTACGGCTTGAGACACGCCATGCGCAGAGAAAATAACGATCACGTCATCCGGCACTTCGTCGAGCTCTTCCACGAAGACAGCCCCACGCTCGCGCAGCGTTTCCACCACAAAGCGGTTGTGGACAACTTCATGGCGCACATAGATAGGCGGCCCGAACACATCCAGTGCACGGTTGACGATGTCTATAGCGCGATCCACGCCGGCACAAAAACCACGCGGATTGGCCAATTTGATCTGTATGGGCTGTGCTTGCGTCGATTGCATAGTAGTGCCTTGATGCGTTACCGCACCGTTTAGTGAATAAGAACCCGGCTAATGCTAAAGCCTAGTGCGTTGTAACCGGTTTTACATCCAGTACGTCAACCTCAAAGGTTAACGTGCGTCCCGCCAGCGGATGATTAAAATCCACCTCGACGCGGTCGCCTTCAATGGTTTTGACCACACCAGGCAATTCCGTTCCCGCTTTATCGGCAAACGACATCACCATACCAATTTCAGGCGTTTCATCGCCAAAATCAGCGCGCTTTAACGTCTGGATATTTTGCGGATTGTGCTGCCCAAAGGCATGCTCGGGAGAGACCTGAAAAGTACCTGTCTCGCCCGTTGTCATGCCTTTAATCGGGTGCTCAAAGCCGGGTGGCAAATTGCCGTCACCGTACTGAAAGGTGGCCGGTGCCTTCTCTTTGGTAGAGTCCACTACCGTGCCATCTTCAAGTTTCAGGGTGAAGTGCAGGGTCACTTCCATCCCCTCATCAATCAGGTAATCACTCATTACACTGCTCGCTATGTGGTAAGGCCCTGGCATACTGCCACCAGGGCCTGATTAATGCTAACCGAGTTAGAGGTCGCGGGTTACTTCGTTGAGTGGGCTTTTTTACGCCGCCGGTCACCCATCACTGACTCCCAAATCAACCCAATGGCCCCCAGAGTAATCCCGATGTCTGCCACGTTAAAGGCGGGATAGTACCAACCGGCCACATGAAACGATAAAAAATCGACCACGTAGCCATGCACCAGGCGGTCATAGAGATTCCCAAGCGCCCCACCGATAATCAGCGGCAGCGAAATGGCCAGCAGCTTTTCATCGGCTCTAACACGGGAAAGCCAGATGGTTAAGCCCACGCTTGCGCCAATCGCGATGACCGCAAAAAACCAGCGCTGCCAACCAGGGTGAGAAGCCAAAAAGCTAAAGGCCGCCCCCGTGTTATGCATTAAGGTGAAGTTAAAAAACGGCAGCACTTCTACCGGCTGCAGATACCCCAGCTGGCTGCTGGCAATCGCCTTGGTGGCCAAATCCAGCACAATCACGGCAACGGCCAACCACAGCCAGCGCAGCGGCTGGCGCATGGGCGGCCGCGCGTTGGACGAGACCGACTCAGGCATAGTGACGCACCTCACCCGGGCCATCCGGCAGATTAAGAATCGAACGCTTGCACAGCGTGGGATGCTCAGGATGCGTACCTACGTCAGGGCGGCGCTCCCAGCTACGTTCGCACTTCTCAAACGCACTGACGACCACCGCTACTTTGAGCCCTTCTAGCTCGCTGTAGGCAGATGCCTCGGCATCCGCTAGCGGCTTGAGAGTCGCTTCCGAGGTAATCAGCACAAAGCGTAACTCGTCGCCCAGTTGTGACAGCAACACATTGAGTTCGTCGCTGACGTAAAGGGTGACTTCGCTGTCCAGCGAGCCTTTGATGGCGCCCTCGCTACGCGCTTCTTCCAAGCGCTTATTCACCGCCTGCTTGACCTCTAGCACTGCTTCCCAGTATTCACGCCCCATCTCGGCGTCAGCATCAAGGGGCTTCAGGTCGGTATAGTAGGTTTCCAGCAGCACGCTGTCGCCACGCTTGCCCGGGATATGCTCATAGATCTCTTCTGCGGTGAAGGAGAGAATCGGTGCGACCCAACGCGAAAGCGCCTCGATAACATGATAGAGCGCACTCTGACAGCTGCGGCGTGCCAGCGAATCAGCCTGCGTGGTGTATTGGCGATCCTTGATGATATCCAGATAAAAACCACCCAGGTCGCGCGCACAGAAGGTATGCACCTGCTGATACACGTCCAGGAAACGGTACTCTTCATACGCTTTCTGAATGCGCTCCTGGAGCTGCAGTGCGCGGTCAACGACCCAACGATCCAGAGCGATCATATCCTCAAAAGCCACCATATCGCGCGCCGGGTCAAAGCCGGTCAGGTTGGCCAAAAGAAAGCGCGACGTGTTGCGAATACGCCGATACACGTCCGCTGTACGCTTGAGGATCTCATCCGACACGGCCATTTCATTGGAGTAATCCGTCGAGGCCACCCAAAGGCGCAGAATATCGGCACCCAGCTTATCCATCACCGACTGCGGCGCGATGACATTACCCAACGACTTGGACTGCTTACGGCCTTGCGAATCGACGGTAAAGCCGTGGGTCAATAGCTGACGATACGGCGCGTGACCGTCAATTGCTGAACCGGTCAGTAGCGACGAGTGGAACCAGCCGCGGTGCTGGTCAGAGCCTTCCAGATACAAATCAGCTCGCGGGCCGCTTTCATGGCCATGCGGATGAGAGCCGCGCAGCACATGGCGGTGCGTGGTGCCGGAGTCAAACCAGACATCCAGCGTGTCAGTAGTCTTGTCGTATTCGGCCGCTTCCGCGCCGAGAAGCTCAGCGGCGTCGAGGCTGAACCAGGCATCAATGCCTTGCTCCTGCACGCGTTTAGCGACTTCTTCCATCAGCTCAATGGTGCGCGGATGCAGCTCGCCGGTTTGCTTATGCAGGAAGAACGGAATCGGCACGCCCCAGTTACGCTGACGCGAGATGCACCAGTCCGGGCGATTAGCGATCATGCTGTGCAAGCGCGCCTGCCCCCAGGTGGGGGTGAACTGGGTCGCCTCGATGCCTTCCAGCGCGCGTTCACGCAGGGTTTTACCGTCTTTCCCCTGAATATCCATGCCCACAAACCACTGGGCTGTCGCACGGTAGATGACCGGCGTTTTATGGCGCCAGCAGTGCATGTAGCTGTGCACGATGGGCTTATGCGCCATCAGCGCACCCACTTCGTCAAGCTTGGCGACGATGTTGGGGTTGGCTTTCCAGATCATCTGGCCGCCAAAGAACGGCAGATCATCAACGTACACGCCGTTGCCCTGTACCGGGTTCAGCATGTCGTCAAAGCTCATGTCGTGGGCGCGGCAGGTATTAAAGTCATCCAGGCCGTAAGAAGGCGCGGAGTGAACGATACCGGTGCTGCCCACTTCCGACTCGACGTAATCAGCCAGGTAAACTGGCGACAGGCGATCATAGAACGGGTGGCGGAAGTTAATCAGGTCTAGCTTTTCACCGCGAGTGGTAGCGATGATCTCGCCCTGTAAACCAAAGCGTTCAAGACAGCTTTCGACCAGCTCTTCGGCTAGCAGCAGCAGGCGCTCGCCGGTATCGACCAACGCGTAGGTAAATTCGGGGTGAACGTTCAGCGCCTGGTTGGCAGGGATCGTCCACGGCGTGGTGGTCCAGATCACCACCGCCGCCGGTTTGGGCAGCTCGCTCAGGCCAAACGCAGCGGCCAGCTTATCGGCATCTTCCACCGGGAAAGCGACATCAATCGCGTCGGACTTCTTGTCTTGATACTCGACTTCCGCCTCAGCCAGCGCCGAGCCACAGTCAAAGCACCAGTTAACCGGCTTCAGACCTTTAAAGACGTAGCCCGCTTCGACCATGTCGGCCAGTGCGCGAATCTCGCCTGCTTCATTGGCGTAGTCCATAGTGCGGTAGGGATGATTCCAATCACCAATAATCCCCAAGCGCACAAAATCAGCCAGTTGTGTTTCAACCTGAGCGCCCGCGTACTCACGGCATAGCTCTCGCGCTTTTGCAGGCGCCAAGTGCTTACCGTGCGTGGTTTCTACCTTGTGCTCAATGGGCAGGCCATGGCAATCCCAGCCCGGCACGTAAGGCGCATCAAAGCCCGCCAGGTTTTTCGATTTAACGATAATATCTTTTAAAATTTTATTAACGGCGTGACCAATATGGATACTGCCGTTGGCGTAGGGAGGGCCATCGTGCAGTACAAACAGCGGTGCGCCAGCACGCGCTTCGCGCAGGCGCTGGTACAGGTTCATATCTTGCCAGCGTGAAACGCGTCCCGGCTCCTGCTTGGGCAACATGCCACGCATAGGAAAGTCGGTTTCAGGCAAGTTTAGCGTGTGCTTATAGTCCATGGTTCGGTCAGCCGTTGTTAGCATCGGCAGCGTCATCCGCCGAAGAAGGATCAGAAGAAATTGTCTTGGAAACCTGTGTCTTGGAAGCCTGAGCCTTGGAGGCCATAGCCTCACGCCCAAGCGGGGCCGAGGCTAGCGGCAGCGCGTTATGACAGCCAGTGACGGCCGTCGCAAAGTAGCGATGTGCCTGGCTCTGATCGCGCTCAATTTGCGCTTTTAGTGCATCAAAGTTGTCGAATTTCACTTCCCCACGAAGCCGCGCACAGGGAAATACCGTCATGCGTTTGTCGTAGAGGTCACCGTCAAAATCAAACAGATTGACTTCCAGTGTGGGCCGCTTGGAGCCAACCGTCGGCCGAAAGCCGACGTTAGCAATTCCGTGGTAGCGTTGGCCATTTTCAAGCGTCACCCCAACGGCATAGACACCGCGCAACGTTAAGGGCTGAGGCAACAGGGGCAGGTTCGCCGTGGGCACACCAATGGTGCGACCAAGCTGCTGGTCACGTACCACACGCCCATCCAGCGAATACGCCCGCCCTAACAGATTGGCTGCTGCGGCAAAGTTACCGCTGGCAAGCAAGGTACGCACGCGTGTGCTTGAAACCCGCTCGTTCTCAACCGTAAAGGTGCAGGTATGTTCAACCCCAAAGCCCTGCTCTTCGCCCACCGCGGCCAGCAGCGTAAAGTCGCCCTGGCGGTCACAGCCAAAACGGAAGTCATCACCAACGACCAGATGTTTAACACCCAGCCCTTCGATCAGCACCTGATCAATAAATTCGCGCCCGGTCAAGCTTCTAAGGGCATTATTAAACGGCAGGCACAGCACCTGTTCAGCGCCGTACTGACCCAACAGACGCACCTTTTCACGCAAGCGCGTTAGCCGTGGGGGTGCCTGGTCACCGGCAAAGTACTCACGCGGCTGGGGCTCAAACACGACCACGGTTAGCGGCACGTTTAGGCGTGCGGCGTGCTCGCGGCACTGCTGCAAAATTGCCTGATGGCCACGATGCACACCGTCAAAATTTCCAATGGTAGCGACGCAGCCACGCTGTGCCGCTACCAGATTGTGCAGTCCTCGAATGACGCGCATGGCACCTCAGCCGTTAATAATTTGCCGCTCCCAAGCCTTGTTGGGCTTGGGTGAAGCTTAAAAAGCTCTGATTATAGCGAACCTACCGTGATATATGTCTAACTCTCTGCCGATTCAACGTGACTTTTAAGCGTTCGGCCACGCATTGCCGCTGTAGGGTTTAGCTCTGCATTTTAAAATGCCGTGGCCGCAGGCCCAGCGCGGTAAGCCAGACAACATAAATCCCGCCCCCTAAACCTACCAGCCCGGCCACCCAGGCAACACGCTGCCACAGGCTAAACGCAAGCCACGCGTGCCACTCTGGCGACACCATATAGAGCGCAGCACACATCAAACCGCTACCGCCCAATAGTTGCACCGCGTACCGACCCCAGCCCGGCTGGAAAACCAGCACGCCCTGCCTGTACAGCAATACTCCCAGCATACCCGCGTTCAAGAATGCCGACAGCGCCGTAGCAAGCGCCAACCCGGCATGGGCAAGCGGCCAAATCAACATCAGGTTGAACACCATATTAGCGACCATGGCGATAATACCCACCTTCACCGGCGTTTTGGTGTCCTGGCGGGCAAAAAAACCAGGCGCCAATACCTTAATCAGCATAAAGGCGACCAGGCCAAAGGCATAGGCACGCAGGCTCATCGCGGCCATCTGAATATCGTGGTCGGTCATGGCGCCATAGTGAAATAGCGTGATCAATAGCGGCTCGGCCAATACCGCCAGCGCCAGTGCGGCAGGCAAGCCTACCAAAAGCACTAACCGGATCGCCCAGTCGAGCATGGCGGCAAAATGCGCCTTTGACTGTTCAGCGTGGCGCTTGGAAAGTGCGGGTAATATCACCGTTGCTATCGCCACGCCAAAGACCCCGAGCGGCAGCTCTACCAAGCGGTCAGAGTAGTAAAGCCAGGAGACACTGCCCGCCACCAGCAGTGACGCTAACACCGTATCCAGCAGCAGGTTAATTTGCGAGACCGAGACCCCAAACAGCGCCGGGCCCATCAGCTTTAAAATGCGCTTAACGCCTTCATGAGCGAAGTTCGGCCAAGGCGTGGGCATCAGGCCCAAACGCATTAAAAACGGCACCTGGAAAATCAGCTGGGCAGCACCTGCAATCAGCACACCCCAGGCCAGCGCCATAGCGGGCTCATCCATTAACGGCATTAAAAAGAGCGCGGCGCCAATGAGTGACAGGTTGAGCAAAACCGGCGTAAAGGCAGGCACTGCAAAACGGTTCCAGGTATTTAGCACGCTGCCAGAAAAAGCCGTGAGCGAGATCAGCAGCAAATACGGAAACGTGAGGCGCAGCATATCGGCGGTCAAGGCATGCTTGGCGGGGTCACTGCCAAAACCGGGCGCAAACACCCAGATAAGCCAGGGCGCGCACAGCATCGCAAGCGCGGTAATCAGAGCCAATAGCGCGGTTAAACTACCGGCTACGGCGTTGAGTAACTCGCGAATTTCCTGCTTACTGCGCTGGGCCGAGTACTCGGAAAGCACCGGCACAAAGGCCTGGTTAAAGGCACCTTCAGCAAACAGGCGACGCAAAAAATTAGGAATTTTAAAAGCGACAAAAAAGGCATCCGCGCCATTCCCGGCGCCCAAAAGCGTCGCCACCACCACGTCACGGATCAGGCCCATCACGCGAGAAAGCATGGTCATGGAGCTGACCACCAGCCCCGAGCGCATTAGCCCGCGGCGTGGCGGCGCGCCAGGCGCGGCGGAAGTTTCATTCGGCGGCGTGTTTGAGGTCATTTTTGGATCCATAGGCGCGGATGGCCAATACCCATCATAGAGTCATTAGATAAAACCATCAGACACAAAAAAACCGGCCGTAGCCGGTTTTTTTTATGGCGCCTGCCGGCTTACGCCGCCAGTGCCTTAATACGCTTGTTCAAACGGCTTTTCAGGCGCGCTGCTTTCTTCTTGGACAGCACGTCTTTATCAGCAATACGGTCAACGACCGGCTGCATTACCTTGAACTCTTCCATCGCCTTGCCGTGGTCGCCGGTGTTGATCGCTTTGATCACACGCTTGATATAGGTGCGGACCATGCTGCGCTGGCTGGCTTTCAGGACGCGACGAGTCTCGGCCTGGCGGGCGCGCTTGCGTGCTTGCTTGCTGTTCGCCACAGGTATCTCCTTGGAGAATAAAGGTTGCCGCAAATTCGGCAACGGATTAACTATGTGTTCGCCACGCTCATGTTCACTCTAAAAGCTGCCCATAACGCGACTTTCCTTAACAACCAATTGATTCGACAAGCCTTTAAGCTCTGTCAAATAGTGTGACCGGCAGTCAAATTGCCTGCCCGCCCACGGGTCTTGTCTGAGAGGATGGCGTAGTCTATCACGCACTATTCTTGCTTGCCACACGTTGTCAATGTTTTATTGCATCAGCCGGCTAACCGAATGGTTTACAAGGCGCTCTCAAAAGAAGCGACATGGACTTTGCCCAGCATCTTCTACATTATTGCCATTAAATATAAAAAACCGGTGTTTGCAGCGGCGTTCTTTGGCGGCCGATCCGCTAGCTTATTTACCTCTGAGGCCTGCGTTAGCCGCACAGCCCCCGTGGCTACTAATGGAGGCTCCATGGCGTTCAGGGATAGTCAGACTCTCGAACAACTTCACTATTAAAGACGGACTCACTATGTCGGATTTTTCTCTTTGGTTTGCCGCTCATATGCTGGCCTACGTCGCCCTGGTGATCCGCGTGCTGACGGTAGAGGGCAAAGAGCCCGCCTCCCGAGCCGCATGGATATTGATTCTCTCGTTTCTACCTGGTTTAGGCATCATTGCTTACCTGCTACTTGGCGAACCCTGGATATCGCGCCGGTCACGACGCAAAGCAATTGGCACCGTCACACGGTTGGTAAAAGCCTATAACGTAGGGAAAACATCGGCTCTGGAGCATGTGCCAGATCGTTTTCGGCCCGCCTTTCGCGCCTGTGAGCATCTGGCGCATAGCGGCGTCACTAACCACAACACCGCCACGCTAACCGCCGACTCCAATGCAGCGATCGACGCGATGGTGGAAGACTTCGATGCCGCCAAGGAGAGCATTCATATCTCCTTTTATATTTGGCTTACTGACAACAACGGGCTCAAGATTGTAGAGGCCGTTAAGCGCGCGGCTGAGCGTGGCGTGACATGCCGCATCATTGTGGACGGTATTGGTTCGCGAGCGCTTACCCGTTCGGAGCACTGGGCCGCAATGAAAGCCGCCGGTGTTCAACTGTGCGTATCGCTGAAGGTCTCTTTTGGGCTTGACGCACTGCTTGGAAACCGCGCAGACCTTAGAAACCATCGCAAGATCGTCGTGGTGGATAACCGACTAACCTACTGCGGAAGCCAAAACTGCGCCGACCCCGAGTTTCGTGTCAAGGCGAAGTATGCGCCGTGGGTAGATATCATGCTGCGTTTCGAGGGGCCAGTAGTGATGCAAAACCAGTTGCTGTTTGCGGCCAACTGGCTGATCGAATCCAACGAGCACCTTGATGTCGCCTGGGAGGCACCGCCGCAACCCAAGACAGAAGCCAGCACGGAAGCCATGAACAGCGCCAGCGCGGCTATTGCCTTTGGCACCGGGCCGCTGTCACCTAAAGGCGCCATGTCGGATGTGTTTTCCAGCCTTCTACACTGCGCCCAGCATGAAGTAGTAATTTCGAACCCGTACTTTGTTCCGGACGCCTCGTTGCTTTCGGCGCTGATTGGCTGCGCCAGGCGCGGCGTTCAAACCACTCTCATCCTGCCCCAGCGCAACGACTCCTTCGTGGTAGGCGCCATCAGCAAAGCCTATTACGCGCAGCTTGTTGCCGCTGGCGTGAAGATATTCGAATTTCGCGGCGGCCTTTTGCACGCAAAAACACTGGTGGTGGATGAAGCAGTGACGCTAGTCGGCTCGGCGAATATGGACCGGCGCAGCCTTGAACTTAATTTCGAGAATAATATTCTACTGCACTCACCCGACCTAGCGAAAAGCATTAGAGAACGCCAAAACACCTGGCTTTCCGATGCCAATGAAGTGGTCCCCGACCAAGTCATTCATCGCTCGTTGTTACGCCGCATCGGCGATAACGTTGCCACCATTTTCAGCCCGGTGATGTAATCGATGCTCATCGGTTAGTGCCCCGCTGCCCACGACGGGCAGCGGTGAGCTGCTGAAAAGCGCTTATATCAAAAGTTTCATGGGTCGCAAACTACCAACCAGGTTGGGTAGTCTTTGATTCAGCAACACATCCAGATATTCATCAGCGGTGAAAGCCGGATTATTGAGGCTTTTACGATGCTGCTGTAGCGCTTGAATGACGCTACCAGGATTCAAAGCAAGCATATCTACTAAAAATTCATCAGGGTGTATGGCTCGAATGTCATAGGAGTTGAGCATTTCACTGGGGAAATCCTTAAGATTAAACGTGATAATTGCTTCAGCGCCGCAGTGAATAGCGCATGCAAGTACATGCCTATCATCCGGGTCTGGTAGTTTTAACCCATCAATCAAAAGCTCAAACCCTTCAACCAGCCCGTCGCGGGTATGGCTATCCATCAATTCACGCACGCGTTCAAGCTGCTCTCTCGTGATATCACTACGCTGCGCCAGCAAACTGCGCATCCACTCCTCATGTATTTGACGTGACCAGCGAGCTCGATATAGGTCTGTAATAGCCAAATACATCAGCAGGCTTCTGAGTGGTGCGGGATATAATACACAGGCATCATATACCACTGTGTAATAAGAACTCATTAATACCCTAGCCCCATGGATTGATCGAGCCTTGCTAACTCAGCCAGCGACTCAAGGCGTTTTTGATCGAGCTGCTGCTTGTACGCCATGACATCCGAATATTTAACTTTACGTCGATTGCCGACACGATGAAACGGAACACGCTGCTCATCAAGTAGCTTAATGAAGGAGGGACGCGACATATTCATGACATCCGCCGCTTCCTGGGTTGTCATCTCCGCATGTACAGGAATGAGCTTGACCATGTTCCCATCGCCCAATTCGGTCAAGATATCCACCAATAGACGAAGCGCGCTGGCCGGCACCTCAACCTGATGCGTTTCGCCGTCTTTATTGATAACAGCGACTTTTTGGGTAGGCGCTTTTGTCTCAATGTAAGCGGCAAGCTCACGGCTTGATAGCTTGGCCAGAGCGGCTTCTTCGGCATTAGGTAACTGACTAGCTAGCGCGTGCATCGGTTTTCTCCATAGGTGCTTCGATACTCAACGCTATAACTCTAGCACTATTCGAATTATTCGAAAACCGATATTTACATTTTACAGCATTCATAACCACATGCTGTTAAGGCAGTGGCTGGCCCGTTGGGGCAAGGATTTTGCGCAGAAAATGCTGCGTGCGCGGGTCCTTGGGGGCGGTGAACAGCTCCTCGGGCGGTGCTTGTTCAATAATTTGCCCTTCATCCATAAATATCACGCGATCCGCTACGTCACGCGCAAACTGCATCTCGTGGGTAACGATAATCATGGTTTGCTGCTCGGCGGCAAGTTGCTTCATCAAGCTCAGCACTTCCTCCACCCATTGCGGGTCCAGCGATGACGTGGGCTCATCAAACAGAATGACATCGGCGTTCGCGGCCATGGCGCGGCCAATGCCGATACGCTGCTGCTGCCCGCCAGAAAGCGCCGCCGGGTAAGCATCGGCTTTATCTGAAAGCCCAATCCGCTCAAGGATTTCTCGGGCGCGTGCATGGGCCTTTTCCTTGGGGATTTTATCAACGACGATCATGCCCTCGCTGATGTTCTCAAGCGCCGTTTTGTTGGCAAACAAACCATAGTTTTGAAAGACAAACGCAGTACGCCGACGCAGCTTTAAAATATCGGCACGGCTCGCCTGCTGCGCATCCACGCGCACATCGCCGACGGTAATACGCCCAGACTCAGGTCGCTCTAAAAAGTTAATGCAGCGTAATAGCGTTGACTTACCCGTGCCTGAAGGGCCAATGATGACAATGATCTCGCCCCGCTCAAGCGACAAATCAATATCGGTGAATACATCTTGTTTACCAAAGCGCTTGGTAACAGCCTCAAGCGAGATCATCGTTGGTACGCCTTATTCAGGTAAATTTCCAGGCGACGCTGCCCCCAGGAGAGAATTTCCACTATGACCCAGTAAATCATCGCCGCGAGTAAAAAAGCCTCCAGATAGAGAAAGCTACTGGCGGCCTCTTTTTGTGTGGCCCCCATCAGCTCCGTCACACCTAGCGTAAAGGCCAGCGACGTCGCCTTGATGATATCAATGAAGTAGTTCATCAATGTGGGCGTCGCCACACGGGTCGCCTGAGGGAGAATAATGCGCCGCATTAGCTGCGACTGCGTCATGCCGATAGAGAGCGCTGCTTCTGTCTGGCTGCGGTCAATCCCCACAATGGCCGCCCGAATAGACTCAGCCATATAGGCGGAAAAGTGCAGCGTCAGGCCCATGACAGCGGCGGTTATGCCGTTAATCGACACCAACGCCTCTACCAGTTGGGGCAACCCGTAATAGAACAGAAAAAGCTGAACCAACAGCGGTGTCCCGCGAAAAAACGAGATAAACAGCAGCGAAAAGCCGTTCAACACCGGCACACGGGTCACGCGAATCACGGCCAGAAGACAGGCAAGCACCAGCGCCAGCAGCATGGCGAGGGTCGCCATTTCAAGCGTGAGCGGCACATAGCTTAAAAGGACCGGTAACAGCCCCCACATATAATCCAGGTTTAGCATGTCAGCATCGCTTATAAGCAAAACGGCCGTGGATTACCCACGGCCGCGTTCAATACAGGCTTCCGTTTACAGCGTAGCGGTTATTCCGGCTGCTGCGTGATATCGGTATCAAACCATTTTTCGGAAATTTCACGCAGCGTGCCGTTATCGCGAAGCTCAGTTAGCGCTTCATCCACACGGTCGCGCTGGGCATTGCCTGCCTCGTTGTCACGAAACGGCAGCGCATTCTCGATAACCGTGAAGGGCTGGCCCGCCAGTTCCAACGGTAAGCCGCGCTCCTTAATCACCTGAGTCGCACTAACGCGGTCCATAATAAAGGCATTGGTGCGCCCCAATGCTACGTCCTGCTCTACGTTGGATTCGTAGGTGCGGATATCAATTTCGTCGGCGTTCGGCAGCTCGCGCAACAACTGCTCGTAGTTGGAGCCCAGGTTAACCGCAACCGATTTACCGGAAAGATCCTCAACGCCGTTAATAGAATCATTACCCTTCCGGACAACGACTTGCGCACCGTCATACACATAGGGCGCCGTAAAGACATACTTGGCTTCACGCTCCGGCGTCATCGTAATCTGGTTGGCAATAGTGTCGATGCGTCCGGAATCCAACATGCCCGCTAGCCCCGAAAAACTCGCCGTTACAAACTCGACATCATCACCGGTGACCTCCCCCACCGCGTTCATGACATCGACCTCAAAACCCTTGAGTTCGTCGCGCTCCACAAAGGTAAACGGGAAATAGCCGCCCGACATGCCCACTCGCAGCGTATCTGCCTGGGCCTGAACCGCAGCAAAACCACCTGCCACACTGAAGGTAAGCGCGGCGACTAACGTGTTTAAACGACGTGATCGAGTCATCAGAAGCATCCTCGTCGGCAAAGATCATTTGCCTGTTGCAGTGTGTAGGCGTGGCAGGCGCAAAGGCAGCATAGCCGTTATACGCACATCATAAACACAAAAAAGAATATTAAAAATAGTTTTTATGCATTGAGGTTATTAGAATTTGGCCAGCGAAACCAACCTACGCCATGTGTTTGATAGCAGGCGCTAATAGAAAGGTAGCTACAAATTACCACCACGCTTAATAGCGCAGTCATAATGGGCATTAACCGCCAGTAATATCCCTGATGGTTTTACGCGAAGCTGGCTGGCGCTCTTCATCAAGCAAGGCCCCACCTAACGCGGCAAGTTCTTCACTCAATTCCACCATTTTGCCCAATTGCACTTTGTCAAAGCCACGTTTGCGCTTGGGCTTATTGAGGATAATGCTGACCCCGCCCAGCAGGTGGTCCTCTTGTTGGAACACCTCTTCTGTCGGCATCAAGCCAGGCGGATACGCATTGGCAATACGTAAGGGGTTTTGTGGGGTAACGCCCAATGCCACATAAATTTTCAACTCTGCATCGAAGTAAGCGTCCCATTTATCCAGGACTAATTGCACCTTCTGATTAAGCTCAATGCTCGGCTGTTGGAACATTACGTAAAATACATGCGTAGGTACCTCTTCAGGCTTGCCAATGGGCTCC
>NZ_JBQSUZ010000023.1:0-18544 GCF_052375975.1 Halomonas sp. TP35
CTAGGCTTGAAAAACCCCATTTTCAGCGGGCCTGACAGCCTCTCGAGCCCTCCCCATCGCCACCAGGTAGTATCTGTCACCGTTTTCGGGAAGCAGGCAGCCCCACCCTGCTTGAGCTAGGTAGTATCTGTCACCGATTTACCCTCGGACTGATAGACTAGGCTTGCAAAACCCCATTTTCAGCGGGCCTGACAGCCTCTCGAGCCCTCCCCATCGCCACTGGGTAGTATCTGTCACCGTTTTGCCCTCACGCCCGGTGACTCCGGCTCACTGCAAAGAATTCGCCACACAACTTCCCGATACTTTTGTGGTGTGTTAGAAATAGAGTGCACCTCTTGATGAGGGGTATAGAGGTATCGGCCTCTCAAAATAACCGATCCTTCACTCTAAATTCGTCGCAGCAGCTGCTGTCGACTTTCATAAATCGGCCTGCCATGCAGCGCCTTCACGCTTGTCGCATATCCTGATGTGGCATAACCAGCTCCTGTGCAACCATCTGATGATCCGCTGCTAACTCATAGCTACCAGCCGTCGATGTACACGACTCTAGTTATCCCTTTCTCTCAGCCATTTTATTGTCATTGTCATTGGCTATTTATCGCCAGCTGAAGTGAAAGACCTGCTTGAGATCGCTACAACATTGCCTGCCTTTGCGACTAAGTAGCTGCCGTCATTAGCGCGCCGTCTCTGTGTCGCGTAGCGCACAGAGACGGCGCATCTGCGCCGACGATTCTGCCCGGCTCGAAGGCCCGCCACAGCGGGCCACAGGGTCGGGAAGAATCGCTCACGGCCACCTCCAGGAGCGACCAATACCCTCACCAAAACCCTCTCTATGACGTGCTGTTCGCGGTCATTCGACCACCTGCCTGGCGGGCAGGCCTGCGCTCAGCACGGCATTGAGGCGGCTACACCTCCCGATCTGTACCGGACGCTTGCCATTCGTTCAACGACCTTCCCGCCGAGCTATGCTCACCGCGGTCGTGTACAGAGGACACCCGATGATCGCCTACCCGGCCAGGCGTTACCTGCCGGCGTTTCTGTCTCGTTACGACAGATCTCCCCGGGCCCGACCGAGCCTTAAAAATCGGTTTTTCACTTACCAAGCTAAGGTGGGAAAACGTGGGAGAAAAGACCAACAACCGCATAGGAGAAAGCCCGTGGGACGCTACGCCAGTGGACGTAATTTCGGGTATGGAAAACAAATGGAATATGCGGCCAAAGCCGCGCTCCGCGACCATTATGGGCAAGGGCATCACGGCACGGTTGCAGCACACGCTAGCCGTTGGTCATCGTTTGCCACATGGGCGCGTGAGCAGGGCATCCGCGATATTGCCAAGGCCGACAGTCGCGAGCTCGCGACCGCCTATGCCCAGTACGTAGAGGGCCAGGTTGAGGCTGGGGAACTTTCGGTGGCCACGGCGCAAAACCGCATTAGCACTGTAAATACGGTGTTCGCCGCGCTGCGCGGGGATCGTTATGTGCAGATATCCCCCCGAGAATACGCTGGCCAACGCAGTAATGTCAGAACCGAGGAGCCGGCTGCCCTGGACGCGTCCCGCGTACAGAACGCTGGCGATGCGCTGCGTGAAACGGGCCTACCCCGCGCCGCTGCTGTTCTCGAACTTGCCCGAGCGTTCGGCGTGCGCCGTGAAGAGGCCATCAAAGCAGACCTCTCCCGATGGTCAAGGGAGGCCGCACGCCACGGCGCAATCAACATTCAAGAGGGCACCAAGGGCGGCAGGAACGCCGATCGCTGGATCCCGGTCGGTGATGCCCAGCGGCAGGTACTGGAGAATGCCCTTGCCGCCCGTCCCGAGGACAGCAGAAATCTCATCGCCCCCCACGAAAGCTATGCCCAACTCGCCATTAGCCGGGGAGGAGAGATCGCTCAGGCTCGCGCTGTGCTCCAACAGCACAGCCTGCCGGGCTATCACGACGCCCGTGCAGCGTATGCTTGTGAACGCTACGAGCAAATCACCAGCTATCCCGCCCCGGCGGTGAACGGCAAACGCCTGGCTCCCAAAGCCCTAGATCACCTAGCACGCACGACCATTTCCAGCGAACTCGGCCACGGCCGGGTTGATGTGCTGGTTAGCTATGTCGGGAGCAGCCGATGACAACCACCAACCCTACCCGCATTGAGGTCTTACTACGACGCGCACAGCCCGGCAAGAATGGTGGCGTGAAGGCCCATATTCGCCGCGGCCAACGCATTGCCCGTCGCATCGAGGAACATTGGAATATCCAAGAGCCGTATCAGTGGAAAGTTAAGCATTTACAGTGGTTTTTGAAAGTCGAGACGGCTGAGCTAGCCCCTGCGAGCCGCTACGATTACTGGCGGACTGCCGGCGTACTCGCTGCAGCGCTCGGGCGCTGGCCGGATTGGGAGCCGCATCTGCGCGGCACTTGGACGCGTCCCAACCCGCCTGGCCCAAGCCCTGGAGCACCGGGTGGCCGCCCCCGTAAGCTCGCTCGCTTCCGCCCCTAGCGGTCTCACGATATGCTGTTAAATAGTTATCCATGGAGGCCACCTAATATGACAGTCGCTCTGCTTCCGCTAGGCATCTTGCTTGCCGCTCTGCTGCTATTCGGCGCCGGCCTCGTTTGGGCACGTCATCGTGACCAACAGGAACAGATTCAAACCATCCTCGACAGAGTCGAGCCGTGGGCAGGCTCACGAGGAGCCGCACAGGCATGGTACCAAAACTACCCCATCGCGGCTCTTGGCAACCTGACCGCAGCAGCCCTGGTCTCCCAAGGCCGTTATAAGGACGTGATTGTGTACCTTGCACACATCGAGGAAAGTGGTTACGCATGACCTCAAATCTGATAGACAAAACTCACTACAACAAAAACAGAGGCATACTCGCGACCGATCCCCTCACGCAGCATGCTCAAGTGATGCTCTTATGCATCAATCGCCTGAAATGTAGACTCTGTGAATACTAAAACCTCTCCTCAGCGATTTTTTTTGTGCCTATCAATCGTATAAACACCATATTTTGTATTGTACTTTGTATCATATAAAATATAATATGAAATACATAATACGATACACCTAAGAGGGATACGATATGGCACGCCCCGGCATCACGTTTGAAATTGTCGCCCACGCCGCTGACGCCCTGGTAGGGCGCGGTGAAAAGCCCACCATCCAGGCTATTCGGGCCGAAATCGGCACCGGTTCTCCCAATACCATCCACCGCCACCTCACCGCTTGGAAGGCCACCCAGGCCCCCGCTGAACGCCAATCGGCCAAACTGCCGGATGAACTCGCCGGCGCGCTCGCCCAAGAAATCGAACGCCAGGCGTCCGCGGCCCGGGCGGAGGCTGAAGCGGATGCCCTCGACGCCCGCCAGACAGCTGATGAACTCGCGGAAACCGGTGAAGCCCTGGAAGCCGAAGCCGATGCCCTGCGAGAGCAAATTGAGCAGGTAACTGCCGAACGAGACGAGGCCGTGCGCGACCGTAGCGAAGCGCGCAGTTTGATCGAGGAATTTCGCGCCCAGGTGAAGCAGCTTGAACAGCAGCGCGACGACGCTCGCCAGGAGCTGGCCGAGGCTCGCAACCGCATCACCACGCTCACCGAACAGCGCGATCAGGAACACAGCGCCCGCCTGGACGCCCAGCGGGACACCAAAGCTGCCGAGAAGGTCAGGGTCGACGCTGAGCGCGCCCAGGCGGTGGCCATGGCCAAATTAGAAGCTGGACAACAGCAGGCGGCAGAGCGTCTGGAAGCGCTTAAATCTGAGCAGCAAGGGCGTAAAGCCGACACCGACGCTCATAAACAGGCAATGGCCGATTTGCGCAACGAATGGCGGGAACGGCTCACGGCTGCCGAAAAGCAGGCTCAGGACGCCCAGAATCGCGCCCAGGAGGCCGATAAGGCCAAAACCAAAGCGGAAGTGCGGGCAGAGGCGTTAGCGGATCGCCTGAATGCCATAGAACCGCGAGACGTCTCTGCAAACACAGAGCAAGGATGATCAACGAGTTCTATTTAACGGGGAAAACCCGGCCTAAACAGGCCACATCATAATTACCTTATTGGCCCAGTGGGAGCGAAGCTGCAAAATGCGACATCTGGCTTTAACGATTTGTATCAAAAACGATTTGTACAGTATCTAACTCTTCGTCAGGCAGGCCCACTACATTGTTAAGTGCACGATAAAGCGTTGCATGGTGACAGTTAAGGATCCGGGCTGTATCCCGAACAGAGCGACCTTCTGAAATGAGTCTCCTCCCCAAAGCTACCTGCTCAACACTTAATTTCATCGGGCGGCCGAAGCGTACTCCTTTCATTTTCGCTGCGTGTCGGCCTGCACTGGTTCGTTCAGAGATCAGTGCTCTCTCAAACTCAGCTATACCAGCAAAGATTGTGAGAACCATCTTTCCGGATGGTGATGTTGTATCGGCCCAGGGTTCAGCCAGAGAACGCAGACCTACACTGGTATGTTGAAATATGTCGACCAGTTCCAGCAAATCCTGGGTTGACCTTGCCAGGCGGTCCAGTCGGCTGACAACCACGATATCTCCTTCACGTAAATGCTCGAGTAAGCGCGTAAGCTCAGGTCGTTTTCGTTTGGCACCGGATATCTTTTCTTCATAAATAAGCTGGCATCCAGCTGCACGCAAAACACTCCGTTGACCATCCAGATGTTGGTCGTCAGTCGAAACGCGAGCGTAACCAATCAGCATGGCTTTACCTCAAGTCAATCTGTCGCAAATATGTATCGTTAATATAGACTTTCGCACCATACTTTTGCGACACAAAATAGCCAGGCTTTCGTTGATTTCCTGATTAGTCGCAAAACTTAGGATTTATGCGACATGTCTTTTGTCTTCAGCCACTTCCGCAACCGTCCACGCGCATTGGCGTAAGGCGATGCCGTGTTGAACTGAATCATGCGACCCATCGTCCATTTTTCATACCATGAGCGGCCATATAGGTCGTCGTTACTAAGAGCCTCTATCAACGATACAATCCGGGCTTTTGCCGCTGCCAGATGCTCAATAAGTTCAGGATAAGGGGTGCCCTCATAGTCGCGATAGAATTTCTGTGCGAGGCGGCCCAGCTCGTTCCACTTGAAGCCGGTTTCGGGAAAATCGACCGGCTCACCTGCCGCGTCCCGGTCGAGCCATTTCAAGACCAATTCATTCCACCCGACCAGATAGGCGGTAAGATTGGCAACACTCATCTGGGTTCCCTTGGCATGTCCATCCAAGCTGTGTTCATTGACCACCGACAGCGGGACACCACGCAATTCTTTAATGAGTTTATTGAAGTTTGAATCTATCGCTTTGAGCAATTCGTCTTTGTTTGTGGGAACAGCCATGTTTACTACCTGTTTTGCAGAAATTCCAATAAAAATAGGAGTTATGCGAAAATGAGATAACTCAGCATACGTTTATCCATCTTGCCACAGACATCAGGCAGCAAGTGGCAGCCGCTGATCCATATCCAGCTCTATTCGGCCATACGGATTAACATGGTGATATATCAATGGCGTCAGACCACGCCAGTCTTCTTCAGTCATTCGCTGACGCCAGGTCGGCTCCGACAGCACATTCTGGATCAACAATGTATTGATATAGACCAGACTAATTTGCAGCAGATGCAATGACAGCATCGATATCTCCTGATCCGCTGTCCGGTTGCTGGTAAATTCACCGTGCTCACCATAAAAAATAAAATCATTGGCGCTGTTCCAGTTTTCCACGACGTTGAGGCCCGCATTAATTTCACAACGCAGCGACTCATCTTGCAAATAGCGACAGAGGAAGATGGTCTTAATCGCTTTGCCCAACTCCGCTAATGCCTTATAGGTTGGGTGCTGGATGTTATTGCGGGTGAATCGCCTCAATATGGCCTCGGGTTCGGCCGTTCCTACTTTAAGTGCCGCTGTATATTTGATTATCTCGTCATACTGTTGTGCAATAAGCTCCCAGTCGATCCCCCGAGTTAAAATCGGGGTCAGGTGCGGGTACAACTGTGCATCCTCTTTTTCACACACATACAGTTTCTGTCTGGCGATCGCTTTCAGACGGGGCAGTAAATCGAACCCCAGCACATCACTGAACGCAAAGGCCACCTCACTTTGCCCATGGCTGTCCACATACTGGTGGTTGATTTCCATGTCGGTACAGTGACGCAGAACGCCCTCCATCATGGCAGCCACCTCAGATGAAGAACAGCGGCGTAATTGTGAATAAATACACGTTGAGTGCGTATCCACATGCCAGTAAATCATCACGCCACGCCCGCCATAGCGGGCATGCCATTCTGTCATCAGATTTTGATCATAGGCACCAAACTTCCGGGAGTCTGCGGCACAGGATGTTGTCGCATTCCCCCAAATGGCAGACTGGCGAATGCTGAAAATACCGTTCACGATATGTGAAATCGCTGAGCGCAAAGCATCTTTTTGAATAAATCGCCGTTTAACGTAACGCAATTCATCATAATTGACGCGGGGTTGCTGACTGGCGATGCGTTTCAGCCCTACATTAGTACCGAGGCCAAACAGACATAACAACAAGCGGCGTTGCAATACCTCTGGTTCAAGAACTTCCCGACTGGCAGATGTGCGAAATAACGACGAGAAATGCTCTCGTAAATCCACTTCCTTGAGTATGTCTATCAACTCCAGATCGGCCCAGCGCTGGCCAATCTCCTGCTTCAGTGCTGCTGTGTTGGGGGGCTCAATCTGTTTGCCCAACGGAGTCAGGTGGATACGATTTTTCCCCTGTTCCCTGATGCGAAGTTTGGGATTATCTGGCAGGCTTTCATTTAGCGTACCGAGCCAGTGGCGCATCCTGTCTTTGATTTGAGTAATAAAGGTTGTCACATCAGTGGGAGCCTGCAACAAGGAATAATAATAGGCCCGATTAGTAGCAAAATCGGCAGGGAGATCCTCTGCCGGATCACGATAACGGTCAGCGCCTGTGACCCAAATTTCTTTGTTACGCAGACTCTTACGTAAAGCCCGTAAAACACAAATTTCATAGTTGATACGATTAATCCGTTCTTCACCGGATTTGCCTTGGACGATGACAATATCCCGCCATTTTTTCTGAATAATACCGTCAACAGGCACATCACCCACCGCATAGAAATGCTGATTGTTGGCCCTGTTTGCCTTAATAATTTGAATGGCGTCAATAACGGGTCGGTGCAGGGCATTACCAGACTGAAACTCAAGTCGGTCCAGTACCGGCATCAACATTCGGCGATAGTGGCTACCGTAAGAGGAACGCATGGATTCCTGAACTTCCTGCTCAGTATCTACCCCCAGAGTTTTAAATTCATCGACCAGATTTTGCAGCATTTTCTGTGAGACCACAGGATAGACCACCTCCTTTATGACGCCATCCGGCTGGTCAACGGTGGCCTCGGCCATACGGAACAGCAGACGCGCCTTACCCCTGACTTTTTTAAACGCCGCAAACTGCTTTTTATCGACCTTTTTTTCTGCCCGTGTGCCGAGGTTATGGATCAGCACCATCAACATCTCAATCAACGCATCGGTCAGCTGTTGGCGACGACGCCAGCAAAACATGGCCACCATACTGTAACGGATCGCCGAAGGGTGTCGACGAAGCTCCCTGATCGATTCACTGGCACACCGTTGTTGAAACTGCATGATGAATTTAGGGGCTATTCCCTGGAAAATATTCGGCTGTAACGCAACGGAATCAAGACATTTTAGCTGAGAGATGACGGAAAGGACGTTCTCCAGACTGGGCCTTCCCGGGTCAGCTTTGAGGCCGCTCAATGTGACTTCAATCACACTGGCAGTGCCCGGTTCTTCGGCCGACAGTAAATGGTTGATGGCAACCTTACAGTCGAGTGAAAGTCGGGTAAATATGATGTTTTGCTGTTCTGTTTCGAACCGGTGTACGGCTGAACGAATAATTCGCTCCAGGTGATCAGCTGCGGGACGCTCAATCTGCTGCTCCTGACACCAGTCAGTGACAAGTTCACTACCGTGTACAGCTTGCGGATTGAATGGGAGGATAAATTCGGTTAACCAGGCGGTGAGCTGTGCTATATCGTTTTTATTGGGGAGTCTGATGCCCAAATAGCGACGAATAGTTTGTCGGTGCCGCTGGGCCTGCCGCCCCTGAAGCGGGTAGTTTTCAAGGGATACAGAAGCGCATCCGATCTGTTCAGCAATAGTGTGCACAATACCTGAAGGAAATTCGTTTATTGATTCAGGGTAATGCCCGTGTACTTGTCGGAATTTCAGTTGAATGGCAAATCCTAAACGACCCGTATCGGTCATACCCGGGAGCAAGGAAAGCTCATCAGCAAGCAGACTCCATACGTCCTTGTCATCAAAAGTCTGATCCTGTGACAACATTCCAACTCCCTGAATCATCAATGGGTAATCGCTATATAAACCATTTCACAGGTGAGTGATTTTTACGCAGATCCAGTTCAAAAAAAACAGATGTCGCATTTTGCAGCTTCGCTCCCACTGGGCCTTATTAACCTTAACCGGAGAGAATTAAATTGAATTTTAGTGCTAAATTATCCGTCGTTTTGATTTCTTTCATTGCCCTTAAAGCGAACGCAGAGACCGTGGAAGAAGCGGGTGAGCAAATACTAAGATCCGATATAAGTAACGAAGAAATATGCGAAAATATACATAATCGAGCCGAAGGCATTATGCAGCTGCGGCAAAACGGTGCTCCCAAGGAAGATATGCTGGAACAGGTTGGCCACAACGAAGCATTTCACCGAATAGTAGAGCTCGCTTACCAGTTTAACCAATACCCTGAAGATGCAGGAATGCGCAGACTAACCGTAGAGCGTTTTGCTAACTCGACTCAGGAAAGCTGCATGAAAGAGATGGAAGTGATGCGCCAAAACATTAATTAAATTGAGTTACAAATGCATAAAGGTGGATGGAAAGAGCTAGCATTTTTTCTGATCATTACCGTGATTGGAGTGACGATGCATTCATGCCTGGGTACATCCCCTAGCGGAGGGACAGATCAATATGACCGACGATAAAGAGCCTATTTTTTGTGCCTAAAAAGGCCAAAATTCAAGATTATATACCCTTATTATCTTGAATTTTATGGGGTTTACAACCAGAGAGCCTCAAAGCTAATGATTTGCATAACCTGCTTAGGTTGCCTTAGCTTTTCACCCCTGCTACAAGAGAGGTGAGGATTAGTGAAAGCTACTCCATTTTTACGAGTACATAAACCCAAAAAGATAGGGAAAACAATACTATGTCTAAATCAGACAATGATTTTATTAATACCAATCAAGATTATGAGCTTAATGATTGGCTGGCCAGAAATGGCTACAGAGAAACAGATGCAAACAGAACCGAACTGAGAAAAATTATTTTGGATCTGAAAGGAGGGAATTCTTCGAAAAACCTGACGTGGAAAGAACTAGACGACGCTCTAGCAAATCAGCCTAGTAAGTTCAAAAATCTAGAGAAAAAATAAATAAAACAGCACCTTGTGTATTTAATTAGCGCTTCCTTCTCAATGCCAAATTTGACCTCTGATGGGAGTAGCAGCGCTGCTGCTACGACTATCGTTCTTTCCTCAATAGTTGTCTAACTTATTGAAAAACAAAAGGGCTTCTCATATGAGAAGCCCTTTTGATAAAATCGTATCATTGCATCTTGGATCTTTTAGCCTGGCCGAAGCGAGTGCAAAAAAGAGGTTTGCCCAAGTGCCTACAAGGAAAATTATAGGGGATATAGAGAACTGATGCAACCTACTAACATTCAGCAAACCCATTTGGACATCTCGCACGCAAGGCTTTCAAGTTACAAGGGCTTCTTTCAGTGCCAGGACCCACAAGAGCTATATGGCATCTACTGTTGGAACGAAGCGATTTCCGGTGCGCTATTCAGACTTATCTCAATAACAGAGGTCGTCATGCGCAACCGGTTTCATATGGCACTTAGCCAACATAGCTACACCTCAGCCTCCGTCGGCAGTCCAGGGGCCAATGACTGGTACAATCACATTAGGTTACCTCAGAAATCGTTAGACAAAATTAAGAAGGTTACACATAGATACCGTGGACGTGGACCTAATAAACGCTTAGTTCTTAAGCACCCAACGCCATCGTCGAATGATGTAGTGTCACAAATGTCTTTTGGATTTTGGCCAAAGATGCTTGATGTAAGCCTCCCTTGGGGAAATCTGCTTCCCCATATTGTAGTAGGGCATCGTCACCGACAGGTTTCTCATTGGAACAGGACTGCCAATCAGGACGCTCTCTATGCCAGGCTAGATTTGGTTAATCGTTTGAGAAACCGAATCGCACACTTTGAGCCAATTTGGAAACAAGCCAGCCTACAAGAAGAGCGCCGCCCCCGGCCAAACGTGACTCCAAGAATTATCTCTCCTCCTCCTCAAAATAAAGAGGAAGCTTTAGTTCGATTGGAGTTGCTACATGAACGTATAAATGAGTTGTTACGGTGGCTATCACCGGACAGGGCTAAAGATTACGAGTCTAGCTATGTCAAAAACCATTTTTGCTGGCTCTGCTCTGAAGAAGGCTTAGCAGCATATAGGGGCTTTCAGCCTGGAGTTGACTTACCTATTTCGCGCTTCAAGCGTGAACTGAACAGCCTCCTCAAACACAAGACAATGGTTCGTGTGATTAGAAACGAGCGTCCCCACGGAATTTTCTACACCAATTTTCGGTAACTATTTTTCAGCCATGATTTCCACTAATGGTAGGAGGACTCAAGGCTATTCGCCTTATCGTGAGTTTCTTGAGAGTGCGAGATAACCGCGCAGAAAATAGCCGGAATAGGATTGGTGAATGTGGTGGTTTTGACTCGCTAAACCCCCTTTTCGCGGGGGCAAGACGCTCGCCAGACCACCGATGACGATCTGCACGTCCAGGCCTCCAATATGAGCAACAGGCCCGCAGAACCGATGCGGAATAATACAAACAGGCGTTGGTCGAACAACGTGGCAAGCTAGCCTCTGCTGAAAAAACAGGCTCAGGATACCCCCAAGAAGGCCCAGGAGGCCGAAAAGGGTGAAACTAAGGCATAGGTTAAGGTTGAGCTGTTATCGGCCCGTCTGGAGGCTCAGGAGAGCTAGAAAGCGAAGCAGGGGAAATCGAAGGGGAGCCGGGCCTGCTAAAATCGGCTTTTTGGGGTCAAAAACCAGCTGAAAATGTCTGAAGCTCAAGATTGTCCTCTTATTCTTGAGTTTTGAGAGTGCGGGATAAGCACGCAGAAAATAGCCAAATCGGCCCTCCCGGGCCGATGCAGCGAGCTTGCGAGCGGTAACTGGCAATGCATAGTGCTTGAAGCTGTAGAGTTGCTAACGCCCACCTAAAAACCCAGATTTAGCTTAATACCTTTCTGATAAACATGGGGTTAAGAGCTCTGCCATTGTTCTTTGCACGGTCGTAGACCGTCCACCATAGTGCGGCGCAGGTGCGAAGCACCTCGAAAGCCGCTTCTTAGTGCGCCTTTGGCGCATCATCATTAGGCAGCCCGAAGGGCTGGGCGAGCGAAGCGAAGGGTAGGCGATCTTTGTTAAAGGTTTAAAAGGTTTTAGTTAAAGCGCGCGCGCGTTACGATTTTCGGAGGCCAGCAACCACGAGGCTTTGAAGACGATCAGCATCCCTAAAGGCACGATAGGGGCATCCCTAAAGGCACGTGCCTATTCACAGGCTGAGCATCCCTAAAGGCACGTGCCTATTCACAGGCTGAGCATCCCTAAAGGCACGTGCCTATTCACAGGCTGAGCATCCCTAAAAGCACGATAGCCATTCAAAGAAAAACATCCCTAAAAGCACGTGTCTCTCACCTATCTCCCAAAAGATCTTTCAGTTGCGCTTGATTCCCTTTTGACTTTCGTGAATAGAACGTCACTAAGTCATTCTCAGAATTAAAGCTGACACGATAATCGGGCAACGCATTTTCTTCAGCCAACTCCTTTACAGCAGCACGGAACTTGAATCGTTTATCTTGGCTCCCACTTTTCAAATGCAATGTAGAGAGCCTGACGCTCCATTTTGACTGTGCACCACAGTGCTTGCGAGCTAGTTCATAGATGCGGCGGTCGAGAGGTTTCCTCAGCCTGAAATAATCACGACTTAAGGTTAGTACATGCTTGGATTCAACCGAGCGGTAGAGCCATTCAGGAAGTGTTACCTCAACAGCAACCATTCGATTATCTAAGTTGCGCTCGATGACGCTCCAAGAATCTATCAGCCCAAAGCCTCTTCGCTCACGCTTCCCTTTAGTCTCAATGTTGGTTTCAATCCTTGTGCCACTTAAGCGTGCTAATGCATCCCCCATACGTTGATATGCCCTTCCGCTAGTGTCACGATTTGTTGACACTAAGAAGTCATATGCTGTGAAGCGTACTACACGACTAAGAGAGTCTTTGCCCCGGTTTATAGATTCCATAAGCTGACTTATGCAGTAAATCCAAATATCTTTGTCATGAATTGTCGCGCAACCATCATGCCCTGGCTTCACTACAAGAGTTACATCGCCATGTTGATAGCTTCTAATCTTGTGGTTGCCGGCACGTAAAGCAAACAAGGGATGTTCCATGCTTGCAGTATCGTCTTTTGGGCTAGCGTCCAATATGTCAGCGATGAAGAAATCACTCTGGGCATGACGTTCAGGAACCAGAGCAGAACGTTTACTTTTAACGCTCTGCTCTGGTTTTTGAGTTTTATGAGAACTACTAGAAGCTTGGAAGCCGAGCAGGCGTTCAGAAGCCTGCTCGTAGCTCTCTCCCGGCTTGGCGTTCTTCTCAATATATCTGCGCTGGGATTGGTTCATGCTGCCTCTCCGACCAAGTTCCAGGAGGAGATGCACACCATTTGAAGTCGGGGTATACTGTTCATACAGATTTTCGCCTCCTTAGGCGTTTCTGGCCCCCGAATCTTCACCGCCTGCCATAGCATGGAAGATCCGGGGGTTTGTTTTTCTAGGGTACTGAGCCTGGCTCTTCACCTAGCCTTTGATTACATTCAGATTACCGCATTTAGATCGTGACAGGCAGCCACATGAGCGTATGACGCCCTAGAGCAGCCTTGTCGATACTTCAACGCCAAAAAATGGCCGACTTGTGAATCTAATGTTTTTCTTTATTTCCTTAAAAGCGTAAATAAAGGATCCATGTTCTACCTATAAACCTTGCTACGGTGTCCGATCCGTACCACTAAGACACAGATTTCCTGATCCTCGATACTAGCGATGACC
Source organism: Halomonas sp. TP35 (assembly GCF_052375975.1). Taxonomy (NCBI): domain Bacteria; kingdom Pseudomonadati; phylum Pseudomonadota; class Gammaproteobacteria; order Oceanospirillales; family Halomonadaceae; genus Halomonas; species Halomonas sp. TP35. The sequence goes on from NZ_JBQSUZ010000023.1 coordinate 13,221, forward strand.
CGGTAGTTGCCTACCCGATACCTCCATAGCTCACCCAGCTGGCCAGCCAGTGGTTTACCAAGTTGCCGAGGATCGTCCAGTGGCTGGATGCGTCCACGCAGGTAGTCACGGATGCGTTTAGCGTCCGTATGGCCGATCTTACTTAATTGCTTGACCGCTTCGTCCGTGAGTTCAATCCGCCAGGCCAAGGTTTCGCTCCACGTCATCTAAGCTATGGGTCGCCATCTCACCACGACGCACTTGTTCTAAGGTCTTCTCGGCTAGATAAATATCCTCGAGATCCTCAAGGTGTTCCAGAATGGCCTCACGAGCATAGAAGCTCTTAGTGCGACCAGTTGCCTTCGCCAGAGCCTCAAGGCGCTCTTCAATCTCGGTTGGTAGGCGCAACGCCAACATATTTAAGCCCTCCATTAGGCATTTTGCTATACAAGTATAGCATATGATGTAGAACTAAGAAGCCTCAAAGACGAGCCATAGGAAATGTGGTTGACTTTCCTCTTATTTACGATTTTACTGAAATACGTATTTACTGTTTTGAGGAACGCTTGTGATTATCGGAGTGCTCAACCAAAAAGGAGGTGTCGGTAAAACAACACTTTCCGTCAACATCGCCGCCGCACTGGCACGGACCGGACAAAGAGTGCTGTTGATCGATGCAGATCCGCAAGGTAGTGCCCTAGACTGGGCTGCTGCTCGAGAGGGGGATCCCTTATTTGCAGTCGTTGGTCTACCGAAGCCCAGCATTCATAAGGAGCTCTCTGTAGTAGGGGAAGGATATGATCATATCGTGATCGATGGACCGCCTCGCGTCACAGACCTCGCCCGATCCGCCATCATGGCGAGTGACGTGGTGCTGGTTCCTGTACAACCATCGCCCTACGACATCTGGGCGGCTGACGAGGTAGTAAAGCTCATCCAAGAGGCTTCTGTATTTAAAGAAAACATTAAATCTTTTTTTGTAATTAACCGTAAAATTGCAAACACCGCCATCGGGCGTGACGTTCGTGAAGCTCTGGAGGCTTATAACTTGCCGACGCTCGAAGCCAGCGTCGTACAGCGTGTGGTCTTTGCTGAAGCCGCGGCTGTTGGTAAGGCCGTCTATGAACAGGATCGAGACGGAGTGGCTTCTCAGGAGATCGAAGCAGTTGTGTCAGAACTGCAGGAGCGTTTCAAATGAGCAACAAAAGAGTGTCTATCGGCGGGAAGCCTTCAGCCAAGAAAGCAGCTGAAGATACAGCAATGGATGCCTGGGTTGGCTCCAGAAAACAGGAGCCAACCAAAGAGCCCATGAAACGCCTCACTATCGACATCCCGACTGAGCTGCATTCCAAACTCAAAGCTGACTGCGCTATGCGAGGCCGCAAGATGACCGATGAGATAAGAGACTTGCTTATGGAAAAATACGGAAATCAGTAAATAAGGCTAATCACTGCGACCTGAATTTAGGGTGATTTACTACCTCAGCCAAGCCCTCACGCTCTAAGGCAGCATTCAATGTCACGCGACTAACCCCAAAATGCCTAGCAACCTCTGTCTTAGTGATATTGGAATCGGCGAGCATCGCCGCAGCTTTACGCACGTCCGCCGATGACATCACCGGACGGCGCCCACCTTTGCGGCCCCGAGCACGGGCCGCTGCTAGACCAGCTAAGGTTCGTTCCCGAATCAAACTGTGCTCGAACTCGGCTAAAGCACCGAAGATATGGAATACCAACCTGCCTCCGGCATTGGTGGTATCTATAGCCTCGGTCAGCGATCGGAAGCCTACACCGCGCTCGCTCATATCGTGGATCAGCTCTACCAGGTCTTTGAGTGAACGAGCTAAGCGATCGAGTTTCCATACCACCAAGGTGTCACCGGTACGCAAGGTACGCAGGCACGTCTCTAACTCGGGGCGATCCCGCTTGGTTCCGGTGACACGTTCCTCAAAGACCTGCTCGCAGCCGGCGTCCTGAAGAGCGTCACTTTGCAATTGGGGATTCTGATCCTGAGTGCTGACTCTCGCATAGCCAATGATCATATGCCTCTCTTCACTATGGTGCCCTAATAGAAAACAAACCTTCCTTTTCTGTACGTAGATAGGTTTACGCGATTTCTTTACGGAAAACCACCAAAAAAAGCCGCCCTGGAGAGAAGGGCGGCGCGTGTAAAGAAAACGACCCATTTTCTACCTTCTGGAACTCATGACCTTGTGTGTAGCACGCCATCGCCCTTTCCTCATCCTATTGCGTTAAATGCCATTCTTAAGCAAGATGGATTTTATGCTTGATAATATTTTTAGACATGTGGAATAGAAATGACGAAAACGGCCTTATTTTTTTCGAGGATCGTAGGCACCACATTTATCACTGCGATGATTGTCGCATTAGCATTACTGCTCATTGATGGAAAAAAAATAAAAGCCGAGATCAATAGAGATCTAGGTGCCAGGTTATGCCCTCCATCACACCCTATTTATGTTGAAATTTATAACTATAGCTTTGAAAAAATAACAGGAGCCAATTTCAGCATGGAGCTAAAAAGTGGAGACGAATCAGGAAATCTTCTTCACCGCCCCAGCAGGATTTTTGATAAGGAAGTCAGCCCTTTCAGTAAGGAATATGACTGCTATTCTGACGAATATATTCATAGGTACATCCCTGAATTCAAGCAATAAGCGCAGCACCTGCGGTATCTAGGGCTCCTGAGTATTCCCCCAGAAACACCTGCGCCGGTGTTCGATAGCCGAGCCGTTTTCGGGGGCGGTCATTCAGCTTCATGACCACTTTGCGCAGCTTGGTATCGGTGACCTGTCGGAAGTCCGTTCCCTTGGGGAAGTACTGCCGTATCAGGCCGTTGGTATTCTCGTTGGTCCCACGCTGCCCGGAGCAGTAGGGGTCGCAGAAGTACGTCGACGCCGTCACCGCCTTGGCCACGGCTTCGTGGCCGGCAAATTCCGAGCCATTGTCCAGAGTAATAGTTTGGACAGCTCCCCGACGAGGCTTCAACAGGCGGATCATGGCCGCTTGTGTCAGCTCCGCCGAGATCTTGGACAGTCGTGCCGCCAGCAGATAGCCGCTGCGACGCTCGACCAGCGTAACCAAGCCCGATTGCTTGTGCCCATGGATCACGGTGTCGCCCTCCCAGTGGCCGATGAAACGCCGGTCATCGACCTCAGCGGGGCGGCGCTCAATCCCTACCCTGTTGGGGATCTTGCCCAGCCCAGCGCTCTTGGCCTGGACGCGGTGCTTGCTGCGACGCTTGGGCTGACGGAGATGCCGCCAGAGATCACCACCCCGTGCCTTGTCATCCCAGATCAAGGAGTAGATCCATTGATGACTGACGCCGACGCCGGCCAATGGCGCTGTGAAGCCACTGATTTGCTGGGGGCTCCACTCCTCACGCAGCCGGCCGACAACGGCGGCAATCATGCTCGGCAGGCGCTTTGTCCACTTCCAGGCGGTACGGCGCCGATGGTCACTGAGAGCCTGAGCCTGCTCGGGATCATAGCCATCGGAGGTCGCGTTGCGGCGCAGCTCACGACTGATCGTGCTGCTGTGGAGGCCCAACTCCCTGCCGATCTGCCGCTGGCTCATGCCCAAGTCATAGCGGGCGTGGATCTGGTATCGTTGGATCTGGGTCAGCTGTCGGTATCCCATGCTCTGCATCACTTTGGTCGGTGAGCCGAGAAGGGTACCGGCGCTGGCCCTCCTGCCTCCACCGTGCTGTCCAAAGTGCTGCGGTTATTCTATGAATCCAGGACGAAAAGGCCCGCCACCGCATCCGCACAGCTAGTTAGGCCGTGGCTAAGGCTGTGTCGGGCTATCCTGTGATGCGATCTGGACAATAAGGACAAAAATTTAGAGGTGGGACCTGAGGAACCACGCCATTTTTTCATGCGTTACCAGCAGGTCTTCGAACAAGCTCGTCGTTCCGATATCATGCTGACGATCCGAGACGTTTCCGTGCTGCTCCCGTAGCTCTCGAATGACTGTTTCATGGTCTTCGAGCAGCTGGCCTAACATACCCTTCGCGTCGGGCAGGTCCTTGTGCTCGTCGAACTCATGAATCCGGGTGTGCTCATGAAAGCCCGCCATACTACCCGTAGAACGCTCTCCGAGCGCGCGAGCACGCTCGGCAATCATATCGATCTCACCGGCTAAGGTGCGATACTGATCTTCCAGAAGAAGGTGAAGGTCCCGGAAGTCGGAAGCTTGGACGTTCCAATGGCAGCATAGTGTCTTTGTATAGAGCACGAACACGTCAGATAGCACGTTGTTGAGTATCTTGGCCGAGTTCTTGCGATGGGCATCGCTGATTCCAATATTTGTCGATGGCATGTCGCTCTCCTTTCCCAGTGCTGGTCGGTTAGTTGCTTGGTAGCGGTAGCGAGCATTTTACAATCGGCTCGGGCTGAAAGCATGTCCGGGGCACGTCCCCCCGCGATACGATAGCACGCAGCCTCCTGAATTCAAAACAGCTGTCGATGTACATGAAAAACCTTACGACTTTAACATTAAAGAAGATATCGAAAATGGAGAAAGTGAATCTTCTAACGCAAGAATCAACTTTTCTGAAGTTATAGGTGAAGCAAATTCGCTAAGAGATCTTATAAAAAGCCACTCAATTAAAGTTACTGAATATTATTACATTAATTAATATCTAAATATTTTTCGCAATCATCCATTTTTCGATGGTGCTGTAGCAGCCAACAATACTGATATCACAACCACTACGACCACCTGGCCAATCAGTATGTTCATAGCAGGTTCAATAGCATGCCAACCGTCGCGGCTTCCCCCCAGCTCCCATACAAACCGATACGCGAAGTCAGTCATGGAGTTTCCTCCTAACCTGACGTGCGTAGGCATATAGATAATCATTCCCACAACGATCAGAGCCGCTGACCGAAGAATTCCCTCACGGCTCACACTCAGCCCCCTACGAACAATTTCTTGATCGTGCTGCTTTCCACGACGAGGGAGAAAGCGCACCACTACCATGCCAACCCGCTCAAAGAGCACAGGCAGTGCTTTCCAGAGGAGCACCCAAACGGCGATCGCACCGATTACCCCCATTACCTTTGTAGCATCCATACACTATCTCGCTCTCCTCAGGACCACCTATCAGCTTCAGAATCTCGCCATTCCCAAACACCAGGTAAGGGTAGGCACCGCAAAGACCCTAAACCTATCCCATATTTTTCAGCAACTAAACAAGATTATGACGCTTACCGTGCCTCATGATGTGTCCTCTGATGACAGCATGCTGTCATCAGTATCTTTCACAGCCTAGGAGCTGCAACCAGGTAGTATCTGTCACCGATTTACCCTCGGACTGATAGA
>NZ_JBQSUZ010000024.1:0-18419 GCF_052375975.1 Halomonas sp. TP35
CCTACTGATAGGTGCCGGAGGATTTAAAAACCAGAGGCAAGGAGCATTGAAAAAAAACAAGAAAAAAGCACTTTCTGTAACACCATTGAAATTAATTCAATTTTTTAGAATGGTTCGTGTATTTTTAATCAATTTTATTATCTAGTTTGCAGGCTTACAATATCGTCATGTTCTCAAGTGACTTGGCAAAAAGCACACCATGCATGGGAGAACAACTACACACTAATGAGGTTTATATCATGAAAAAAGTTACCACTGTCGCCGCTATTGCAATCGCCTTGTCTGCCACTACCTTTTCAGCAGCTGCACTGGCTGAGCGTGGTTCAGAGAAACTGAACACCGTAATGATCCCGACGTCTACTGCCCATTACAGCCAGGAAGACCTCACCCTGTCCCCATCGGACTTGCCTGCGATCAATGGCGGCCAGGCTCAAAACGAGGTACTTGATGCCTCTTTCGACGAAAGCCAGCAAACAGTAGCAGACCGCACAATTAAAGGTAATGACCTGCACAGCCTTAACTCGTAAGGCTGGCAATACTGACAGCTTCTAGAAAGCAGATCTGTCGCAAAAAACCCCACGCACGTGGGGTTTTTTATGCCAATAAAGCAAGCCTAACGATAAAGCAGAGCTTATATTGTCAGCCTTATTCCGCTGCTAGCACATCGAGGCCACGCGCTAAATCACGCTGAATGTCCTGCTGGCTTTCCAGTCCCACCGCCACACGAATTAACCCTGGAACAATTCCCGCCGCCTCTTTTTGCGCATCGGATAAGCGTCCATGCGTGGTCGTCGCGGGATGGGTAATCGTCGTTTTTACATCCCCCAGGTTACCGGTGATGGATAATAGACGAGTCGCATCAATCACCTGCCAAGCGCCCTCCTGCCCATTAACAACCTCAAACCCAAGCACAGCACCAAAGCCTTTCTGTTGCTGTTTGGCGAGCGTATGCTGCGGATGCGTTTCCAAACCGCTGTAATGCACTTTACTTACCGCAGGATGGTCTTCCAGCCAGCGCGCCAACGTGAGCGCATTTTCACAATGGGCTTTCATCCGTAGCGAGAGTGTTTCCAGCCCTTTGGTAAATATCCAGGCATTAAAGGGACTGAGACAAGGTCCACAGGTGCGAACCACGCCGAAGACTTCTTCCAGCACATCATGCTTACCCACGACAGCGCCACCGATGGCCCGCCCTTGACCGTCAAGGTACTTGGTCGCGGAGTGGATGACGAGGTCGGCACCCAACGCAAGAGGCTGCTGCAGCGCAGGTGTCAAAAAGCAGTTATCAATGGCCAAAAGGGCATTATTACGTTTTGCTATGGCAGCAAGCGCCGGGATATCGGCAATCTCGGAAAGCGGGTTTGAAGGCGTTTCTGCAAACAGGAGCCGAGTTTTGGGCGTAATAGCCGCTTCCCACGCTTCTACATTAGAGAGTTCAACGTAGCGGGTGGTGATGCCAAACTTGCCCAGGTACTTATCGAACAGGCTGACGGTCGAGCCAAAAAGCGAACGCGATGCCACGATTTCATCGCCTGCAGACAATAACGCAAGCGCCGTCGATAAAATGGCCGACATACCCGAACTTGTTGCCACACAGCGTTCCCCACCTTCAAGTGCTGCCAAGCGGCGCTCGAAAGTATGTACAGTGGGGTTCGTAAAACGCGAATAAACGTTACCAGGCTCTTGCCCACCAAACTTACGCGCTGCTTCCGCAGCGCTTTCATAGACAAAGCTAGAGGTCGGAAAAATAGGCTCCGCATGCTCTTGCTCGAAGGTGCGATGATGGCCTGCACGGATCGCCAGCGTCTCTAACGACCACTCATCCTGTTGGCTGTCATTGTGCATGGACGTACCCCTTGTTTTCAGTAAACATCCGTGACCTGTCCTTAGTCGTCGAGGTCATCATCCTGATTGTGCATATCGACCAGCGCATGATCACCCGCACTTTGATCTTTCGCGGCATCGTTCCGGCTGGCTTCAAGCACGGCCAGATACGCTTCATCGATATCCCCCGTAACATACTTGCCATCAAAGACCGAGCAGTCGAAGGATTCCATTTCCGGATTTACTTCGCGACAGGCATCTTTCAGGTCTTCCAGATCCTGGTAGAAAATTCGGTCAGCGCCAATCAGCTCGCCTACTTCATCTTCAGTGCGGCCATGGGCAATTAACTCCACCGCCGCAGGCATGTCGATACCGTATACATTAGGGTAGCGCACAGGCGGTGCAGCGGAGGCAAAGTAAACCTTACGCGCACCCGCATCTCGAGCCATCTGAATAATCTGCTTACAGGTCGTACCACGTACAATCGAGTCATCCACCAGCAGCACGTTCTTGCCTTTGAACTCAATGTCGATGGCGTTGAGTTTTTGGCGTACCGATTTCTTACGCTGAGTTTGGCCAGGCATGATAAACGTACGGCCAATATAGCGGTTCTTCATAAAGCCTTCGCGATACGTCACCCCAAGGTGCTGCGCCATTTCCAGCGCGGAGGTACGGGACGTATCCGGAATGGGAATCACAACATCAATATCGTGATCAGGCCATTCGTTCAGGATTCGGTCGCCCAGCTTGCGACCCATTTGCATGCGCGTGCCGTAGACGTAGGCACCGTCCAGAATGGAGTCAGGGCGTGCCAGATATACATGCTCGAAAATACACGAGCTCAGCTGTGGACGGTCAGCACATACCTGCGTATGGCACTGGCCCTGCATATCCACAAATATCGCTTCGCCGGGTGACAGGTCACGCTCAAGCTCAAAGCCGCCCACGTCTAGCGCGACCGACTCAGAAGCAATCATGACATCCTGCCCTTCGTCCGTTTGGCGAGTACCAAACACCACTGGACGAATGCCGTGAGGATCACGAAATGCCACCATACCAAAACCGTTAATGATCGCGACCGCCGCGTAGCCGCCTTTGCAGCGCCGGTGCACTCTACGTACCGCATCAAAAATATCTTCCGCTTCCAGATGCAGGCCTTGCTTACCCAACTCATGGGCAAACACGTTAAGCAATACTTCAGAGTCGGAGCTGGTATTGATGTGCCGTAAATCGGTTGAGAAAAGCTCCTGCTTCAACTGTTCAGAGTTGGTCAGGTTACCGTTATGGGCCAACGCAATACCGTAAGGCGAGTTGACATAAAACGGCTGAGATTCCGCTTCGCTGGATGAACCAGCGGTAGGATAACGTACGTGACCAATGCCCAGGTTGCCCTTAAGGCGAGCCATATGGCGGGTGTGGAAGACATCGCGCACTAGCCCATTGCTCTTGCGCAGTAAGAAGCGTCCCTCGCTCCAGGTCATCATACCGGCAGCGTCCTGGCCGCGATGCTGAAGTACGGTCAGGGCATCGTAGATTCCCTGATTTACCGCCTGCTTGGCCAGAAGGCCCACTATACCGCACATTCAAGTTACCTCGCTTTAGTGCCATGGCTTGCCAAAACAAGCCCGTACGTTCTTGAAACTCGTTTTAATACGTTTGCGTTTAACCGGTACCCGTCAAGCGGTTAGGCAAGCGCAAAATACGCTGTTAGGCGTTATTGACTATCCATGGGCTGCGGCGCAAAACTGCCATGCGGGCGAATGTCAGGCAGTGATATATCGCGTAAAGAGGCGGGGGCTTCTGGCAGCTCCCGCTCCCACTGATCCAACTGGCTAACCGCCCAATCGCGCAACTCGATAAAGGTGGGCCGTAACGAGGCTTGCTGCCATGCCTGAAGCTCGGCAAGCGGCGTGAGCGTAATAACGACCGTGGCCACCAGCAAGATGATCGTGCCACGCGCGATACCAAACACAGCTCCCGCAAAACGGTTCAAAAGCCCCATGCCTACCCATACAATGGCCGCATGCACCAAGCGAATAACAATGCCGCAAAGCAAGATCACCGCAAAAATAACCAGTGCAAAGGCCAATACAAGTCGAGCGTCAAAACTTTCGATAAACCCGCTCATTAACTCGGCGACCGGCTCTGCCAATACGCGGGCGACCATTAACGCAACAACCCATGCCCCAAGTCCTAACGCTTCTCTAACAAAACCACGGACAAAGCCGGCCAGCATCGAAAGCGCCAGCACGGCAAGAAATACAGCATCAATCCACGTTAGCGCCATCGTTTAATCTCTTACTCGCACTAACAGACCTTGCACGTTTGCGCGCTGTTTAATTAAGGCCATGGCCGCTTCGCCATCCTCTGAAGATGCGTAAGGTCCCACGAGCACTGTGGTCAAGTTATTGTCGCGCTGGCGTTGGAAAACACTAAACCCTTCGCCTGTAAGCTGGCTACCTAGTCGCTGAGCATTCGCAGCATCGCCAAAACTACCCACCTGAACCGCCCACCCACCTTGCTGTGTAGACGCTGGTCCAGCACTCGATGAACCCGCCCCTGATGAACCCGTACTTGAAGAGCCTGCACTTGAAGAATTAGCACTTGAAGAACCTGCAGCGCTTTGGCTGCTGGATGTCGACGTGCTATTCGAGGCTACCAGGTCGGCAATGGGGTCATTTTGAGGAGCGTCAGTGTTTGAAGATGACGTAGGCGCTTGTGCGACGGTTTCCGTTTCACTGGGCGCATCAATTTGAGAAGTGTCAGGTAGTCTCGGAGATGCATCTATCGATGCATTAACCCCATCATTGCTTGCCACATTTGAAGATGGCTGAGGGTTAATGGTAGAGGGCATTTGGGGAGCGTCCACATCACGGCGCGCCGTTTCTATGGGCTGTTCAATAATGAACGTTGGTTGCTGTCGCTCCTCACGCGGCGCCGGGTCACTCATCAGCCAAGGGACAACGATTGCGAGTAGCGCAAGCAGAATCACAACACCGCTAATGCGCTCTGTTTTACCATATTTCATATCATCTCCCTCTAGCGGGACTACGCCTTAAGAACGGCTGGCTTGTGGCAGTGATCGAGCTAACAGAGCGGCGACGGTAAAAAAGGAACCCGTTACCAAAATGCGATCCTTGTCAGTGAGCATCTCAGCCATGGCATCAACACCGGCTTCAGGCGAGTCTGCACAAAGCCGCACACAGCCACCATGGGCTTTAATACGCTCAGCGAGCTCATTGGCGGTGTGGCCACGCTCGCCATCAAGCGTTACACAGACCCAGTCAGTAATACGTGGTGCTAACGCCGCAATAACACCATCAACGTCTTTATCATTGAGCATACCTATCACTGCCCACTGCCGTCCTGTATCAGGCGGTACTGGCAAATGGCGAGCAACATAGGTCGCCGCGTGAGGATTATGCCCCACATCCAGGCACCACTGCCCTATCCACTGCATCCGGCCTGGCAGATTAACACTGGCTAATGCATTTTGCGTGGCTTTTAGCGTTAGCGTCAGCCCCGTAAGCGCCAGCGCTTGTAGCGCGGTTGCGGCATTATCGACAGGCAGGCCAGGATCAGGCAGCGCATCCAGAGAAAGCGTCTCCCCCGTTGCCGTCAACCCACTCCAGCACCAGGGTAAATGGCTGTTTTCCTCGGCACTGTGGTTAAACGCTAATCCTAACCGGTAAACCGGCGCCGCCAAGGCAATAGCCGCATCGGCAACGCTACCGGGAAGCGACTCACTGCCCAATACCGCTGGCCGCAATGGGCGAAATATACCCGCTTTCTCAAGGCCGATTTGCGCAATATCGGTTCCCAAAAAGCTCGCATGGTCTTGGGCTATCGTAGTGACGACCGCAACATCCGCATTAATGATATTGACGGCATCCAAGCGACCGCCCAAGCCCACCTCAAGTACCGCGAGATCCAGTTCAGCTTGTGCCAGACACCAGAGCGCGCACAATGTACCTGCTTCAAAATAGGTCAGGCTAATTTCCGGTGCTTCCAGGCGAGCCTGTTCGACACGTTCAAACCCCTCAACCAGGCACGCGTCGTCAGCTTCCTGGCCGTTGATACGCACCCGCTCGTTGTAACGCAATAGATGAGGCGAGGAGTACGTACCCACATGCCAACCATGTGCGCGAGCTACCGCGTCAACCATGGCAACCGTCGAGCCTTTACCATTGGTGCCCGCCACAATGACAACGCGATTGGCAATGGGGCGTTTAAATAGCCCCATACGCTCAGCAACACGTGACACACGCTCCAGGCCTAAATCAATCCCGACAGGGTGCAGGGTTTCCAGATGCTGAAGCCACTCTGCTAACGACTTAGGCATTGCGGTGTGGTTCATGGCTCTTGTCAATAGAATCCGGACCTGTCTCGTCAACCGTTACGTCAGCATCGGCGATATGTGCTTCATCAACCACTGGCTCAGCGATGGCTTCATCATCCGTCAATTCACTGGCTAACGAAAGCGCCTCCTGATGAGTCAACTTGCGTAGTACGCCGCCCACACGGGCACGCATTTCCTGGCGATGTACAATCATATCGACCGTACCATGCTCCAACAGGAACTCACTGCGCTGGAAACCTTCTGGCAGCGTTTCGCGGACGGTCTGCTCAATAACACGCGGACCAGCAAAACCAATCAATGCGTTGGGCTCAGCAATATTCAAGTCGCCCAGCATGGCGAGCGAAGCGGATACGCCCCCAAACACCGGATCGGTAAGCACCGAGATATAGGGCACACCGGCCTGCTTGAGTTTCTCAAGTGCCGCCGATGTTTTGGCCATTTGCATCAGTGAGAAAAGCGCTTCCTGCATACGTGCACCACCGGAAGCCGCAAAGCAAACCAGTGGAATACCTTCTTCAAGCGCGATAGTGGCCGCTCGGGCAAACTTCTCACCCACTACGGCTCCCATCGACCCACCCATAAAGGTGAACTCAAAAGCAACCGCAATGACCGGCAAACCGTCCAACGTACCACGCATTGCAATCAGCGCATCTTTCTCGCCGGTATCTTTTTGCGCGGCCGCCAAGCGGTCCTTGTACTTTTTAGAGTCGCGGAATTTCAGGCGATCAACAGGTTCAAGCTCTGCCGCGACCTCTTCACGGCCTTCTTTATCCAGGAACCAGTCCAAGCGTTTCCGCGCAGTCAGCCGTAAGTGATGGTCACATTTCGGACAAACACTATGGTGTTTCTCTAACTCAGGAAGATAGAGAACGGCTTCACACTTGGGACATTTACGCCAGAGGCCGTCGGGCACACTGGCACGACGGTCTTTACGCTGGATACGCCCCATGGAGGGCACTATCTTGTCTAACCAGCTCATATCAAAAAGGCTTCCGTTTTACGTCATGCCTGGCAGCGCCAAGCTTGATGAGTGTCGTCAATCAACTTCAGTATAGACGATGAGGGGCAGCGTTAGGCGTCCATTGCGGTGCGCATCTCTGCTAGCACGCTTCTAAGCTGACCAGCGATAATTTCGGGCGTTTCTACATTTTCGGCAATACGGTTTACTAACGCACTACCGACAATCACTCCATCCGCTACGTTAGCCACTTCAGCAGCCGTTACGCCATCGCGGATACCGAAACCAACACATAGCGGCAGGTCGGTCATTTCACGTAGCGGTGCCAGACGTTCAGCGACGTCACCTGCATTTAAGGTTGCCGCACCAGTAACGCCTTTTAGCGAAACGTAGTAAAGGTACCCCTCACCCTGGGCGCATATTGTAGCGGCTCGCGCAGGTGAAGTGGTAGGCGCCACAAGGAAAATTGCTGCTAAATTATGCGCTTTTAACAGCGGACCCAATTCATCGGCCTCTTCTGGCGGCATATCGACCACTAGCACGCCATCAACGCCCACTTTTTCAGCCTGCTCAGCGAAGGCCTCGTAGCCAATACGCTCAATAGGATTTAGATACCCCATTAACACGACCGGAGTCGTGGTATCGGCCTGACGGAATTCAGCCACCATATCCAGCAAGTCGACCAAGCGGGTGCCCTGCTTTAAAGCGCGTTCACAGGCTTTCTGAATAACCGGGCCGTCCGCCATTGGATCAGAAAACGGCACACCAAGCTCAATGACATCCGCACCCGCTGCTACCAGCGCATGCATAAAGCCAACGGTGTACTGTGGCGCCGGGTCGCCCGCCGTAATATAAGGTATCAGAGCCTTGCGGCCCTGCTGCTTGAGTTCAGAAAAGCGCTGATCGATACGGTTCATGCTTGTCCTTAAAAGCGGGCCTTAAAATTCGATACCGTCAATGTTGGCTACGGTCATAATATCCTTATCACCACGGCCTGAAAGGTTAACGACGATATGCTGGTCAGGGCGCATGGTAGGCGCCAGCACCTTAGCGTGCGCCAGCGCGTGGGCTGACTCCAAGGCAGGCATTATACCCTCCATCTGCGTCAGTTCTCGAAACGCTTCCAGCACGGCGCTGTCAATAGCGGTGACGTAGCTAACACGACCAACGTCTTTCCAAAGCGCGTGCTCAGGGCCAACGCCCGGATAATCAAGCCCGGCTGAAATGGAGTGTGTATCGGAGACCTGCCCCGCTTCATCAGACATTAAGTAGGTACGGTTTCCGTGCAGCACACCGCGCGGGGCATTCGATGAAAGCGGAGCAGCATGGCGGCCCGTCTCAACACCATCACCTCCGGCCTCAACCCCATACATCGCGACGGCATCGTCTTCAACAAACGGATAAAATAGCCCAATCGCGTTGGACCCACCACCGACACACGCGATCAGCGCATCCGGCAAGCGGCCGATTTGTTCCAGCGACTGGCGGCGTGCTTCACGCCCCACTACCGCATTAAAGTCGCGCACAAGCTCAGGGTATGGATGTGGCCCTGCTACCGTGCCGATAATGTAAAACGTGTTATCAACGTTAGTTACCCAGTCGCGCAGCGCTTCATTCATGGCATCTTTAAGGGTGCGCGTGCCCGATTCTACCGGAATCACTCGCGCGCCCAATAAGCGCATACGGTAGACATTCAGCTTTTGGCGCTGCACGTCTTCAGCGCCCATATACACATCGCATTCAAGACCCAAGCGCGCGGCAACCGTTGCCGTCGCCACGCCGTGCTGCCCGGCACCGGTTTCAGCGATTACCCGTGGTTTGCCGGTTTTTTTGGCAAGCAGTGCTTGGCCGACGGTATTGTTTACCTTATGCGCGCCGGTATGATTTAAATCTTCGCGCTTTAACCATATTTGCGCACCACCTAGCGTCTCGGACCATCGCTTGGCATGATAAAGCGGCGACGGGCGCCCTACGTAGTGGGCAAGATCATTATCAAATTCGGCCTGAAAAGCAGGATCATCACGCAGGCTTACGTAAATTTTCTCAAGATCTTCCAGGGCGTAGCTCAATGTTTCGGATACAAATCGGCCACCATAAGGGCCAAAATGACCGCGGGCATCCGGCATCCGGGTCAGGTCGCTGAATCTGGTCTTGGAAGCCGTGTCAGAAACGGTTCCAGGAACGGTTTCAGAAACAGTATTAGCGCCACCAGTTGCTGAGACAGTCACAGGATACCTCACAAGATTGCCAGAACAGGCAACAATTGAATAAACGGACATAGAGCGCAGCGTCATAAAAAAACAGACTGCGCGGCGTGTTTAACGGGCGTCGGCTAACGCGACTTGCTGAATAAACAGTGTCATTTTTTCAACGTCTTTACGACCATGCGCTGCTTCAATCCCACCCGACACATCAACGGCATAAGGCGCCACTTGGTGAACGGCAGAGGCGATATTATCAACCGTTAACCCGCCTGCGAGAATAACAGGTTTTGCCAGTTTTGCGGGGATTCTCGACCAATCAAAGACCTCTCCTGTGCCGCCTGGCGTGCCCGGCCGATAGGCGTCCAGCAGCAGCGCCTGTGCCTGATGATAGTCAACAACTGCCTGAGATAAATCGATATCGTCACGCATTCGCAACGCTTTAATCCAGGGGCGTCCAAACTGTGCGCAAAACGCAGGAGACTCATCACCGTGGAACTGAATCATGTCCAGGTACGGTAAGCACTGCTGAATCACGTCAACGGATTGATCAACAAACAACCCTACCCGGGTAACAAAAGCAGGTACTTCACCCGAAAGCGTTTCAAGTTGCTCAAGCGTAATGCTGCGCGCGCTTTTCGGCCACATTACAAAACCCAGCGCATCTGCCCCCAGCATTACGGCTCTTTTAATATCATCACTGCGGGTAAGCCCACAGAACTTGACCCGCGTACGCATGGGGCTAAGCGTCTTCATCTAGCGCCTCCTGAGCGGGATCAGACGTTGTTTTAGCAAATGTCAGTTTACGCCGCGCCGCTATTCTGGGGGTGTCTGGCAGTTCTCGTTCGCCTGTCCACTCCCCGGTAAAGGCGAGCAGGTTAGGCCCTACCGGCTCCATGGGCAAATCAAACCGCTCGTCGTAAATTGAATCAACAAAATGCAGCCCACACGCGGGAGCGGTTACATCACCTTTCTTACGATTCCTTAGCGCCAGCAATCGTTCAATATAACCTTCGTCCTGCGCCCCACGACCTACGCTGACAAGGGCGCCAGCGATATTGCGAATCATGTGATGTAAAAACGCATTGCCCTGAATATCAATGACCACCAGCGGACCAAACCGCTTCACCTCGACAAAATGCATTTGCCGCCATGGCGTTTTGGATTGGCAGCCTGCAGCACGAAAACTTGAAAAGTCCTGTTCGCCAACCAGAGCCTGCGCAGCGCGATGCATGGCATCTGCATCCAGAGGATCGCGGCACCACGTTACGTTCGTGCGTTCAAGCACAGGGCGACTGATTTGATTGAGCAGCAAATAACGGTAACGCCTGCCAAGCGCGCCCAACCGGGAATGAAAATCATCCGAGACAGGCTTTACCCAGCGCACGGCTACATCGCGTGGCAAGTTGGTGTTGGCACCAAAAATCCAGGCTTTCTCAGTCCGCTCGGTAGGTGGGTCAAAGTGCGCTATCTGACGCGTGGCGTGAACGCCTGAGTCCGTACGTCCGCTGGCATGTATCTGAACGGGGGCACCGGCCACTTTTGCCAAGGCATCCTCTACGGCGCCTTGAACAGAAGCAGCATGCTTTAAACGCTGAAAGCCGCAAAAACGCGTGCCATCATATTCAATGCCTATTGCCAAACGGCCTTTCAGCGGCCGGGTTTCATCAAAGTGGTAAAACTGGGTCATCAAGCCACGTCATAAAGTTTGAAAGGTTAGCCATTATCCCGACCCTGCGGCTTGAATGCTACCTCTTCAATTTCCCACTCTGCGCCTATCGAGCGAGCTGTGCTTACTTTTTTCAGCGTTTCAGACGGTGTCAGCTCGGGCGCTTCAACCCGCTTGAAGTCCATACCCTTTAATAACAGCGCATCTTCTTGCGGATACCGTCGGCTGCCATGGCCTGCCAAACCTGCTGCCTGACTTTTAGCGTAGTTAGCGCCAAAAGCATCACCCCTCTCGGGTATTACCGTGCCACTTGCGGAACTGCTGAAATGGTCTGATGCGGCACTGCTTGTACGAGCCCCGGAAGATAACGGTATATTAAGTGTAGAGGTTTGCAAATCATTACTAATGGGTGGCGATGGTTTGAACACCTGAGGCTCGGCAAGCGACGCGCCCGTCAAATGCGCTTGAGCAACCGGCTCTTCAGCCTCGCGCCGCTTTCTGCGCCACATTAATCCCGTCAACAGCAGTACCAGCCCAAGGGCAATGAATGGCCATCGATAACGCTCAATACTACTTAAAACACCACTTGATGGCGCACCGTGTACGTCAGCGATTGGCTGTGCCGCAGCATTCGCCTCAGCCATTAATGGCACAGGAGGAGATGCTTCTACCGACACGCTATTCTCAATGAATTGACTGAGATTATGACGCAGTTCGCTGAGTTCAAGACGAAGCTGCTCGCGCTCTTCATTAGCCGTAAGTAAGCTTGCCTGGCTTTGCTCCAGCTGCTCTGCAAACCCGGCCATGGCACGAGTCAGCTCGGCTTCTATCTGGGCAGTAGCCAGCTCAGGCGCAGGTGGCGTCTCAACCTCAACGTCCACCGGAATACTCTGAGGCACCGTTGTATTGGCGCGCTGCTCGCCTGCCACCATGACCTGGACAGCGTGAGCCGCCTCATCGGCTGAACGTAGCTGTACTTGCCCTGCTGCGGGCAAGCGCAGTGCCTGGCCCGTTCGCAAGCTATTAATATTGCCTTCAGGAAAGAACTCAGGATTCACCGCTACCAGTGCCAGCATCATCTGCTGAACGCTCGCGCGCTCAGGCTTACTACGCGAGGCAATACGCCACAACGTATCACCCTCTTGCACCCTTACCTCGGCACGTGGAAGAGGCTCTGTCATTTCCGAGCCAGAGCTTGGCGCGACGCCGTCAGCTTCCGCTTGGTTCAACGGGTAATTAGCGTAGTCAACCGGGTCAAAAAGCAACGTGACCGCGTGCTTTTTCTGCCCCTCGGGCGAATGAATGACCAGCAGCAAATCCAACCAGGGCGTTGTTACCGACTGTGGTGAGCGCAGGATAATGCGCCGACTGCCCGCTTGCTCTTGAATCTCGGCATGCACCTGACGAGCCAAAGGCATCCACTCAAGCCCAGAGGCGACAAACGCTGGTTCATCAGCAACCTGTACGCTTAGCTCGTCTAGCGCGTAGGCGTTTGAGTCAAGCAACGGTAACGAGGCATTTAGCGGGGCTTCCAGCCAGGATTCCACCTCGGCAGGTCCGGCTTCAATTGCCTGCACAAAAGATGGCACCCCAGCAATCGACAGCAGTGTGATCGTTTTTAAGAAAACGCGATAATTTGAATATTTTTTCGCCACGTTACCCAATCCGTTTTTTATGAAAACCGCGCTAGCAAGTGCGGTGCATGCCAACACAGAATGCAAATTATAATTAACACAAATAAGTAGGTAACGCATGGAGGCGGTTTAATTTATAACACTTACAAAAAAAACCGGCGCGCTAAAAGCGCCCCGGTTTTGGCTAATGTGCTGCGTTGTTTTACTGTTCGCGCAAAATTTTGAGCATGCGCTTAAGCGGCTCGGCAGCGCCCCACAGCAGTTGGTCGCCAACGCTAAATGCCGAAAGGTATTCACCACCCATGTTCAGCTTACGCAAACGCCCCACCGGAATATCCAACGTGCCGGTAGCGGCGGCAGGCGTTAAACCTGCAATGGTGGCGTCTTTATCGTTGGGGATCAGCTTGACCCACTCATTATGCTGAGCGATCCGCTCTTCAATCTCATCCAGAGGCACATCATGTTTCAGCTTGATGGTGAACGCTTGGCTGTGAGAGCGCATGGCACCAATACGCACGCAAAGACCATCAATCGGCACAGGATTATCACCAAGACCCAGAATTTTATTGGTCTCAACAAAGCCTTTCCACTCTTCACGGCTCTGGCCGTTTTCAAGCTTGGTATCGATCCACGGCAGTAAGCTACCGGCAAGGGGGGCGCCGAAGTTATCGGTCAGGAAGTCGCCACCACGCATGGCCGCCGTTACCTTGCGGTCAATTTCCAAAATCGCGCTGGAGGGGTCAGCCAGTTCGCTACTAACGCTGTCGCGCAGTTGACCCATTTGATTAAGCAGTTCGCGCATGTGCTTGGCGCCAGAACCGGAAGCCGCCTGATAGGTCATGGAGGTCATCCACTCAACCATATCGGCTTCAAACAGGCCGCCCAAGCCCATCAGCATGAGGCTGACGGTGCAGTTACCGCCGACAAAGGTCTTGGCACCTTTGGCAAGCTGCGCATCAATGACCTTACGGTTAACCGGATCAAGCACGATGGTAGCTTCATCCTCCATGCGTAGCGTGCTGGCGGCATCAATCCAGTAACCCTGCCAGCCATTTTTACGCAGGTCGCCATAAACTTGCTTGGTGTAGTCACCGCCTTGGCAGGTAATAACAACATCCAACGCTTTCAATTCTTCAAGGGCAAACGCATCTTTTAACGCAGGTACGTCTACGCCGATGTCGGGACCAGGCTGGCCTACTTGGGAGGTGGTGAAAAAGACCGGCTCAATGCCGTTAAAATCACCATCTTCCTGCATGCGCTGCATCAGCACAGAACCCACCATGCCACGCCATCCTACGAAACCGACTTTCAACATGCGAAGTCCTCCAGCAAAGAATGAGACACATATTATACACAAAACTTATAAATAACGTCGGCCACTCTTTGAGTGGCCGAGGCATCACACTTTTCATATCAAATAGTTAGCGCGCTTTATAGCGCATTTAACTTTTTGCAAAGGCTGCCAGTACCGCATCGCCCATTTCAACCGTCGAAACACGGCGCGTTCCTTCTGCGGCGATATCCGCCGTGCGCAGGCCGTTATCCAGAACGCTACCCACCGCGGCTTCAATGCGTTCGGCCATGGCCGTTTCATTCAACGAGTAGCGCAGCATCATGGCAACCGACAGCATCATGGCGAGCGGGTTGGCAATGTTTTGCCCAGCGATATCCGGCGCGCTTCCGTGGCAAGGCTCATACATGCCTTGGCCGCTTTCGTTCAGCGAGGCCGAAGGCAGCATACCGATGGAGCCGGTAAGCATGGCGGCGGCGTCAGACAAAATATCGCCAAACATATTGCCGGTCACAACGACATCAAACTGTTTCGGGGCACGTACCAGCTGCATCGCGGCGTTATCTACGTACATATGCGAAAGCTCGACGTCCGGGTACTCTGGCGCCAAACGCTCCATCACTTCACGCCACAAAATGGTAACTTCCAGCACGTTAGCCTTATCTACCGAGCAGAGCTTTTTGCCACGCTTTTGGGCCATTTCAAACGCGACGCGGCCGATGCGCTCAATCTCACTTTCGGAATAAATGTAGGTGTTATAGCCCACACGCTCCCCGTTACGCTCCTCAATACCCCGCGGCTGGCCGAAGTAAATGCCGCCGGTCAATTCACGCACAATCATGATATCCAAGCCTGCCACCAATTCAGGCTTCAGGCTGGAGGCGCTGGCCAGCTGCGGGTAAAGCATGGCCGGGCGCAGGTTGCCAAACAGCCCCAGATTCTTGCGCAGGCCCAACAAACCTTTTTCAGGGCGCTTGGAAAGGTCTTCGATCTTATCCCATTTGGGGCCACCCACCGCAGCGAGCAGAATCGCACTGGCCGCCTTGGCTTTTTCAAGCGTTTCAGCAGGCAGTGGGTCGCCATGCACATCGTAAGCCGAGCCGCCGACCAATGCTTCTTCAACGTCAATATCCAAACCCGCTTCCTGGCACGCTTTTAGCAAACGCGCAGCTTGAGCAGCAATCTCTGGGCCAATACCGTCGCCGGGTAATAGAAGCACCTTATGGGTCATGTTAAATCCTTAATAGAGAGTCAGCACGGCTTACCGCCGCTTAGCGCGGTGCAATGGAGTTGCACCGCGCTATGTATGTCTTTTTAACTATTCTGAATGACGCTTATGCGGCTGTATCAGGCAGGCTGACGGAACAACCAGGGCCGAGCATCTTTGTGTTTTTGCTCAAAGGCACGGATCGCATCTTCGTCCTGCAGCGTGATGCCGATATCGTCCAGTCCATTGAGCAGGCAGTGCTTGCGGAACGCGTCCACTTCAAACTCAAGAATTTCGCCGCTCGGCGTGATGACCCGCTGGTTCTCCAAATCGATATCCAGCTGATAACCTTCATTAGCATCAACGCCTGTAAACAGGCGATCCACTTCTTCTTCGCTTAACGTGATCAGCAAGATCCCGTTTTTAAACGCGTTATTGTAAAAAATATCTGCAAAGCTTGGCGCAATGACTACTTTAAAACCAAAATCTTCCAGTGCCCACGGCGCATGTTCACGCGAGCTTCCACAGCCAAAGTTGCGCCGAGCTAGCAACACCTCAGCCCCCTTAAAACGCGGCTGGTTCAGCACGAAATCGGGATTAAGCGGGCGATTGGAGCAATCCTGCCCCGGCTGACCTTCATCTAAATAACGCAGCTCATCAAACAGGTTAACGCCAAAGCCGGTTCGTTTGATTGATTTCAAGAACTGCTTGGGAATAATTAGATCGGTATCGACGTTAGCGCGATCAAGCGGGGCAACCACGCCTTCAAAACGAGTAAACTTTTTCATGGCTTAAGCCTCCTGGGCGTGGGTAGCATCGTTGGCGGATAAACTGCGCACATCAACAAAGTGGCCAGCAATCGCAGCCGCTGCCGCCATGGCAGGGCTCACCAGGTGCGTACGACCACCGTACCCTTGGCGTCCTTCGAAGTTGCGGTTGGAGGTCGATGCGCAGTGCTCGCCTGCACCCAATTTATCAGCATTCATGGCCAGACACATGGAGCAGCCCGGCTCGCGCCACTCGAAACCAGCGTCGATGAAGATTTTATCCAGCCCTTCCGCTTCTGCCTGGCGTTTCACAAGGCCAGAACCCGGCACCACCATGGCAAGCTTAATGGAACCTGCCACTTTATTGCCTTGAGCCACCTTGGCAGCCTCACGCAAATCCTCGATACGCGAGTTAGTACACGAACCAATAAACACTTTATCGAGCTTGATATCAGTAATTTTTTGGTTAGCGTGCAAGCCCATATATTCAAGCGCGCGAGCATGGCTGCGCTGCACAGTTTCATCCTGCGAGGCGTGCGGGTCTGGCACATGCCCGGAAATACCTGTCACCATCTCGGGGCTGGTTCCCCAACTGACCTGCGGTTCGATATCTTCGGCCTTCAGAGTCACTACTTTGTCGAACGTGGCATCGTTATCTGATACCAGTTGACGCCAGTCAGCCACCGCAGCTTCCCACTGCTCGGCGGTCGGCGCAAAGGGGCGCTTGGCCAGGTAATCAATCGTCGTGTCGTCCACAGCAATCAACCCGACCCGGGCACCCGCTTCAATCGCCATGTTGCACACGGTCATACGGCCTTCCATGGAGAGTGACGCGATAGCGCTGCCCGCAAATTCGATAGCGTAGCCCGTACCGCCTGCTGTACCGATCTTGCCGATAATGGCCAGTACCACATCTTTTGCGGTCACGCCGAGGCCAAGTTCCCCCTCAACGCGCACCTGCATGTTCTTCATTTTTTGTGCCAACAGGCATTGAGTCGCCAATACGTGCTCAACTTCAGACGTACCGATACCGTGAGCCAGCGCGCCAAAAGCACCGTGAGTGGCCGTATGGGAGTCACCGCAAACGACGGTCATGCCGGGTAACGTGGCGCCTTGCTCTGGCCCAACCACGTGCACGATTCCCTGGCGGGGGTCGTTAATTTTAAACTCTTCAATTCCGTACTCAACGCAGTTGTCGTCAAGCGTCTGAACCTGAATCAACGACACCGGGTCTTTAATGCCGCTATTGCCTTCGGCGCGCTCTTTCGTCGTCGTTGGGACGTTGTGATCCGGTGTTGCCAGGTTAGCATCCAAGCGCCACGGCATACGTTTGGCCAAGCGCAACCCTTCAAACGCTTGCGGAGAGGTCACTTCGTGAAGCAGTTGGCGGTCAATGTAGATCAGCGCCGTGCCGTCATCGCGCTGCTTCACCAAGTGCTGGTTCCAGAGTTTGTCGTAAAGGGTTTGACCTGACATGTGGCTCTCCTGGGCAAGCGCCCTGCTAGTTCGGTATCGCAGCCTCTACGTGCTGCTTAACGTGACGATGCAGCCAGTGTTACGCGTAGCGATCATAAAAGCAATTCATGTTATTTATAGGTATGATTCCATACTGGAATACATAAATACTGACCACACAATAGTGAGCACCACGTGGATACCCAGAGCCTACAGGCGTTTTTAGCCGTTGCTGAAACACAAAGCTTCTCGCGCGCTGCCGAGCAGCTTTATCTCACGCAGCCAGCGGTCAGCAAACGTATTGCCACGCTGGAGTCGCTGGTGGGCACGCGGCTGTTTGACCGTATTGGCAGGCGTATTTCGCTTACTGAGGCAGGCCATTTATTACTGCCACAAGCCAAGCGAATTCTGTTAGCGGTAGAAGATAGCCGCCGAGCGCTCGCGAATCTTTCTGGCCAGGTGGGTGGCCGATTAACGCTGGCTACCAGCCACCACATTGGCTTACACCGCCTGCCACCTGTTTTAAAAAACTACACCCAGCGCCATCCAGAAGTAGAACTAGACCTGCATTTTCTGGATTCAGAGTTTGCCTACCAGGGCGTGCAGGATGGCACCCTGGAAATGGCCGTGGTGACGCTCGCTCCTCACCCTGTTGAGCAATTAAACGTGGTGAACCTTTGGCATGACCGGCTATGTTTTGTTTGCGCGCCCGACCACCCGCTAGCTCACGCCTCTATCCTTAGCCTTGAAGCACTTTGTCACTATAAATGTGTTCTACCTAGCGCCAAAACATTTACCCGTACATTGATTGAGCAACGTTTTGCCAAGGCGGGCCTGTCTCTACAGGTCAGTATGGCTACCAACTATTTGGAAACATTAAAGATGATGTGCAGTGTTGGGCTTGGGTGGAGCCTACTGCCTGAGGGGATGATTACTAGTGAGCTGGTCGAGCTAAAAATAGATACACCGCCCATCTACAGGCCGCTCGGCTATTTGGTGCATACCAATCGGACACTTTCCAACGCCGCGATAAAAATGATTGAGGCGCTGGAG
>NZ_JBQSUZ010000025.1:0-18015 GCF_052375975.1 Halomonas sp. TP35
CCGATGACCGGAGCCGTTTGCCTCAGCGAGGAAGGCGTATTCTACGCATTTCCTGGTGTTTGTCAACCGCTGTTTTTAGCGGGTGAAGCGAGCGATTAAAACTTCGCTAACTTCCTGACAAACCGAAGGTTTTCACCTTCACTCACCGCTGGTAACGCTGGGCGTCCCCGGCAGCGGATGCGTACTTTACGGATTCGCCAGGCGTTTGGCAAGGGGCTTTGTGAAATATGTCTGAAATAATGCCATATCGTCATAATGCAGGGTAACTGCTCGCTCTTCAGGAGGCCTTTCTGACTCCAGCAACACTGCTATCAATGTGTATTAGTAGGCTAGAGAGCTTGCTTGAGGCACGGTGATCTCCTGCCTTATGATTGATCATACCTATTAAAGGATGCCTAGCGGATGATATTCCCCCACCTCGCCAACAGCGGGCAGCACGCGCGCTACGCCATCGCGCCCGTGGTAAGTAGCAGCGTATGAAGCCTCGCCGCTGGAAAGGCATATGGCTTGTTGCCATCACGCTAGGCCTCATACTCGTCATGTGGCAAGCCGCCCACTTGGCGCGCGAGCAAGCCATCTCTACCCTTCAGGAAGACGCCGAAAATGAGCTGCGCCTTTCTGTCGCCAACCTTAATGGCTATCTGCTCCGCTACGACTATTTACCCCAAATGCTCGCAACGCGTGAAGGTGTCCAGCGTTTTTTGGCCTCTCCGGAAACCCAGAACGCCATGCCGCTTAACCTGCTACTGGATCGTTTCCGCTTTACCGCAGGCGTTTCTGACGTTTACCTACTCGACCGCGATGCCAACACGATTGCCGCCAGCAACTGGCATCGTCCCAATACGTTTTTAGGCCATAACTACGCGTTTCGCAGCTACTACACAGAAGCCATCGCCGGACGGCAAGGGCGGTTTTATGGGCTAGGGGTTCAGTCACTGGAGCGGGGCTACTTCTTCTCGGCGCCGGTATGGCTGGATGATACTTCGCCAGATGCGCAACCCTCCGGTGTTATCGTCATCAAGGTGTTACTGGATGAAGTTGAAGAGGGCTGGGCTGAGCAAGATGCTGAGCTACTGGTGACCGATAATGACAATATTATCTTTATGGCCAGCCGCCCTGAGCTGCGCATGAATGCGCTCTATGCGCTTAGTGATGAACAACGTCAAACGCTTCGTGACACACGCCGCTACGCCATTGAACCGCTATCCCCTTCAGGCATTAATATTGATGCACCTTATGGGCCAGTCAGCGCACTGGTTAGTTTTTCTCAGGGCCCGCTAAGTAGCAGCCGTTATTTAAGCCTGACGCGCCCCGTGGTGGAGTTTGGCTGGCACATGCATATTCTCAAGCCCTTAACACCCGTTGTTCGCGCTCAGTGGATCGCCGCACTTATGGCGGGCGGGCTTTACGGAATGATTGTACTTGGGGGCGGAATTGGCTGGCAGCGCCTGCGCTTGCGCCGTGAGCGCGAAGCGTTTGCCGAACGCGAACGGCATACCCTTGCCCTGGTGCGTGATGAGCTGGAAGCCAGCGTCGAGCGCCGCACTCACGATTTGGTGGCCAGCAACCAGCGCCTTTCCAATGAAATCGAAGAGCGACGCCGCGCAGAAGCCAACCTGCGTCAAACTCAGGATGAACTCATCCAGGCCGCCAAACTGGCAGTCCTTGGCCAATTGGCAGCGGGCATCAATCACGAACTGAACCAGCCACTGGCGGCCATTCGGGCCTATGGCGAAAATGCCCGGCGCTTTTTAACGCTTTCCCGAGTAGATCAAGCGGACGCAAATCTTGAGCAGATCGTTGAGCTCACCAAGCGCATGGCCGATATCAGCGCGCAGCTTCGTCAATTCTCGCGTAAAAGCAGTGAGCGCCAGGAAACCATCTCTGTGCAGGCTTGCATCGAATATGCACTTCGCTTGTTCCAGGGTCGCCTGCGCGACGGGCATGTTACCGTTGAACAGCATTGGCCCAAGGAAACGCTCTGGGTAACGGGCGATCTGGTACGCTTGGAGCAAGTACTGGTCAACCTGATTAGCAACGCTCTACACGCTATGCAAGAGACCTTAGAACCTCGGCTTATCTTGAGTGCGGCGCTGAACGAAAAGCAGGTCACCATTAGCATTATGGATAACGGTCCCGGCATTGGCGACCAGCACCTAGCACAGATCTTTGAGCCCTTTTTTACCACCAAAGCACCAGGAAGCGGATTAGGGCTGGGGCTTTCCATCTCGTCGCGTATCATGGATGACCTGGGTGGCAAGTTGCAGGCAGTCAATCGCGATCCGACAGGCGCCTGCTTTATTATTTCACTACCTTTCGCGCCGCCGATACACGCGCCTGTACCCTCGACTCAACAAGAGAACAATAGCCATGCATGAACCGTCGACACTGCCGGTCATGGTGATCGACGATGAGCCCCATCTGCGCATTACCGCCAGCCAAACCCTGGAACTTGCCGGCTACACGCCCACCTGCTTTGCGTCAGCCGAGCAAGCCCTCGCAGCGCTACCCGCAGAGTTTCCTGGCGTGATTGTCAGCGACATCCGTATGCCTGGCATGGGTGGGATGGGGCTTTTGCATGAGCTACATCGTCGCGACCCGACCCTGCCGATTATTCTGATTACCGGGCATGGTGATATCTCCACGGCGGTAGAAGCCATGCGTGCAGGCGCATGGGACTTCCTGGAGAAGCCGTTTGCTGGCGACCAGCTACTCGATGTTGTACGCCGCGGCATTGAAAAGCGCCAGCTTAGCCTGGAGAACAACCGCCTTAAGGCCGAATTGGAAGTACAGCGGGCTGCCCTTGGCCCGCGCCTGGTGGGTCGCACGGCAGTTATTTCTCGCTTGGCTGCAATGATTCAGCGTATTAGTCAGGTAGAAGCCGATGTGCTGCTGTTTGGCGAAACAGGGACAGGCAAGGACCTCGTGGCCCGGGCCATTCATGAACGTAGCGCTCGGCGCAACAACCCCTTTATGGCAATCAACTGCGGTGCCGTGCCGGAAAACACCATTGAGTCTGAGCTGTTTGGGCATGAAAAAGGCGCTTTTACCGGCGCGGTTGAACGCAGAATTGGTAAGTTTGAGCACGCTAACGGCGGTACCGTTTTCCTGGATGAGATTGAGTCGATGCCACTGGCTCTTCAGGTCAAACTACTACGCGTCCTGCAAGAGCGCAGCATCGAACGGCTCGGTGCCAATGAAGCAGTAACGCTCGACATTCGGGTAATTACCGCCACCAAAGTGGATCTTAAAGTCGCCGCTGAAGAGGGAGGCTTCCGTGAAGACCTCTACTACCGGCTGAATGTTGTCACGCTGCCGCTACCCGCGCTGCGCGAACGGCGTGAGGATATCCCGCTTCTGTTTCAGCACTTTGCCGTCATTGCCGCCAATCGTAGCGGTCTGGAGGCCCCCACACTGAACAGCCACGGTATCGCCGCACTGTTGGCCCATGACTGGCCTGGCAACGTGCGTGAACTACGCAACCTTGCTGAGCGCTACGTGCTACTCGGCGCAGCATTTGATTATCGTCTGGATATGCTGCTGGAAGGGGTAGCCACCGACACACAGGAGCCCACGTTACCGCGCCAGGTAGAGCTGTTTGAAAAGAGCCTAATTAGCCAGTCGCTTGCCCGTCACCATGGCCGTGTCACCGATGTCTGCCGCCACTTGGGCATTCCGCGTAAAACGTTTTACGACAAGCTGAAAAAGCATGGCTTACAAGCCGACGATTACCGCCACAGCAGTGACCCCTGATGAAACAGCTCCATTAAGACCGACCAGGGTGGCGCCCAGGGAAGCAGCGTCAAGGTGGCAATCAGCATTAATAGATTGGAGATAGGCCGGCGGCCATCGCCGAGCTTAAGCGCGGTACCGAACGAGCGCTTAAGCCGTGCTCCCTCCAAATCCACGCTATACATCTCATCCAGCAGCAGATGAATAATAAACCCCAGCAGCACGGCCGCACCGTGTGACCACGCTAACCCCGCAGGCTGAACAAGCAGATGAAAACTCAGCGCTGCGGTTAATAGCGAACATAGTCCGGCCGCCATCAGCGAGTGCCAAATGCCGCGGTGAACCGTCAGTTTTGAGAACAGTATTCCCGCCAAATACCGCACCGAGAAATAAATACCGCCGCAAGCTACCAGCAACATGCCTGGCGTCAACCACGACTCCAGCAGCATTACGCCCACCACCAGTGATGGCACGGAAAGAAGATTAAAAATCAAACGGATAGAGCGTGATCGGTCTGCATCAATATCGGGCAAAATGCCGCCAAAGGCGACCAACGCCACGATTAGTATGGCTTGAGAATAAGGCCACCACTGGGCTTGCCAACCCGCGTACGCCATCAACATGCCGCCCGCGGTCGCTACCGTCATATGCGTGCGAAAGTTCGCCATGTTATCGCGGCATCCTGAAAAACTGGATAAATTACCAGATTTTTTAAGATTACAACATGGCTAGTTTAGAAAAAAGGTCGGCAAGCCAATATGTTAGCTGAACTTAATCATAAGGAGTCTTCAGCTAAAAATTGATCCTTAAGTTTTACGTAGTTACCTGCGGTATAGGGGAAGAAGGCCCGCTCTTTTTCTTTTAAAGGGCGTAGCGCCTTGGCAGGATTACCGGCGTAAACATAGCCACTCTCCAAGTGCTTACCGGGCGTAACAACAGCCCCTGCGGCAATGATCACTTCATCGTCAACCACCGCGCCGTCCATCACGATGGCGCCCATACCGACCAAAATGCGGTTGCCCAGCGTACAGCCATGCAAAATGGCTTTATGGCCAATCGTCACATCTTCGCCAATCGTGAGTGGAAAGCCCTCTGGGTTAAAGTCACTGGCGTGAGTAATATGCAGCACACTGCCATCCTGCACGCTGGTACGTGCGCCAATACGAATCCGGTGCATATCGCCACGAATCACCGTCATTGGCCATACCGAACAGTCATTGCCCAGCTCAACGTCACCAATCACCACACTCGCAGGATCGATATAAACGCGCTCGCCCAAGCGGGGCGAATGGCCTTTAAAATCTCTTAGCGCTGCCTCTTTCATTGCACTCTCCTGAAGAGCCTATTTCCAAGTACATATTTCAAGTACCTGTTCCAAGTACATACTGATCTATTGATGGCGGATATATCCATTCTCACAAGCGGTATAGCGCTATAAAAGCCCACCCAGCAAGACGATAAACGTCAGCGGAATCGAGACCCAGCGCACAATATTGCGCCATAGCAGGTAGCCACTTTCCCCGGCGCCTAACGCTTTCATTACTCTCTTCTGCGGCATTATCCAGGCGGCAAACGTGGCAATCATCAAGCCACCCAAGGGCAAAAATATGTCTGGTGGAATGCTGCTGACCAATTCAAAGATATTGCGCCCAAAGAGTGGTTGGAACTCCGCCAGGGTTGAGAAAGAGAACGCCGACAACAATCCCATGAGCCAAACGCTTAGCGCGATGATCGCCGTTGCCATACTGCGCCGAAGCCCAAGCCCCTGCAGCGTCGCGACCATGGGCTCTGCCAGATTGATGGCCGATGTCCAGGTAGCGAGCAGTAACAGCAGGAAAAACACGCTTAGCCAGAACGCGCCGCCGGGCAACTCAGAAAAGGCTATCGGCAAGGTTACAAACATCAGGCCCGGGCCCTCAGCCGGGTCCATCCCTTGGGCAAACACCACCGAGAAAATCGCGATACCCGCCAGCAACGCCACGCTAATATCCAGTACGGCAACGGCAAACGCCGCTTTAGGCAGGCTCTGCTCTTCCGGCATATAAGCGCCATACGCCATCAGCGCGCAGGCCCCTACCGCCAGAGTGAAAAATGCATGGCCCATGGCATGCAGCACTACGGTAGGTGTGATTGCCTCAAAGGAGGGTAAAAACAGCCACATCAACGCCGTGGAGAAGCCCTCGGTGGTGGCAGCGTATCCGGCCAACAGCAACAGCAGCACGTACAGCAGCGGCATGAGTAGATTGTTAAGCCGCTCAAGCCCCTTGGCCACGCCAGCCGCCACCACGGTCATGGTCATAAACAAAAACAGAGAGTGATTGAAAATCAAAAGCCCAGGGCTTGCTAAAAATGCATCGAAACCAGCGCCAATCTCAGCCGCTGTTGCCCCGTTAAATTGCCCGTTGATGGAGGCCACCAAAAACTCGATCGACCAGCCAGACACCACTGAATAGAAGGACAAAATACAAAAAACAGTAAACGCCCCAAAGAGCCCGAGCCAACGCCAATGCTTGGAGGCCCCTGCTTCAGCAGCCAGTGTACCCAATGCCTGTAACGGGCCACGTCGCCCAGCTCGGCCAATGAGAATTTCAGCCATCATGACGGGGATACCCAGCAGCAACACAAACGCCACGTAAATTAATAAAAACGCCGCCCCGCCATTTTCACCCGCCACATAAGGGAAGCGCCAGATGTTGCCCAGCCCCACCGCAGCACCCGATATTGCCAGGATAAAGGCCCGCTTAGACCCCCAGCGCTCCAGCGTCTCGCTCATTGTTGACTCCTGCCATCGTGGGCACTAAAAGGCGGCAAGACTAGCAGGCGCCTGCCAAGAGACCAAACCTTGCCATTGAAACAGCGCTCCTGTGCCCACACTGTTTAGCTATTATTATGCGTTTTTGCACTCATTAACGCTGCCAACTGAGGTGCTTATGACCCACAATCCGCTGCTTGAAACGCACAAGCTTCCCCCTTTCGCTGAAATGTGTGCCGAGCATGTGGTGCCCGCGGTGGAAGCGCTTTTAAGTGAGAACCGTGAAACGATTGACCGCTTGGCCCAGCAGGCCGCAGAAACACCGCCCACGTGGGAGAGCTTCGCCGTTCCTCTGGAAGCGGTAAGCGATAGACTCTCCCAAGCATGGTCGCCGGTGTCACACTTAAATAGCACGATGAACACGCCTGAGCTGCGCGAAGCTTACCAAACCTGCCTGGAACAGCTTTCCGCCTTTGGCACGTGGGTCGGCCAGCACGAAGGGCTTTTCCACAGCTGGCAAGCGCTCAAGGAGAGTGACGACTGGAGCGCGCTGGATGCCGCACAGCAGCGCACCATTAATAATGCACTGCGCGACTTCCGCCTCGCCGGGGTCGACCTGCCGGCTGACAAGAAAGCCCGCTACGGTGACATTCAGTCGCGCCTTTCAACGCTCTCCAATCAATACTCAAATAATGTGCTGGATGCCACCCAGGCATGGCACAAGGACCTCAATAGTGAAAAGGAGCTTGCTGGGCTGCCTTCCAGCGCGCTCGATACCTTGAAAGCAGCTGCTGAAGCCAAGGGTGTTTCGGGCTATCGGATTACGCTGGATTTCCCAAGCTTCTTCCCCGTCGTTAGCTACGCTGAAAATCGTGAGCTGCGCCGCGAGGTATATACCGCGTTTGTCACCCGCGCCTCAGACCAAGGCCCTGATGCGGGCACGTTTGATAACGCTCCGTTGATGGAGGAGATCCTGGCACTACGCCAGGAACTGGCGAAGCTGCTGGGGTTCAACACCTATGCTGACTTTTCACTGACCACCAAGATGGCGGACTCTCCCGAGCAGGTGCTCGATTTTCTGGGTGACTTGGCCCGTCGCGCCGTCCCTCAAGCGAAAGAGGAGTTTGCCGAGCTAAGCGCTTACGCGCGCGACGAGCTGGGCATTGATGCGCTGGAGCCGTGGGATATTGCTTACGTTAGCGAAAAGCTGCGTGAAGCGCGCCATGC
Organism: Halomonas sp. TP35; assembly: GCF_052375975.1. NCBI lineage: Bacteria > Pseudomonadati > Pseudomonadota > Gammaproteobacteria > Oceanospirillales > Halomonadaceae > Halomonas > Halomonas sp. TP35. Next base: position 7,712 of record NZ_JBQSUZ010000025.1, read on the forward strand.
CATTTCCCAAGAGCAGCTACGCCCCTATTTTCCTGCACCACACGTGATTAACGGTCTCTTTCAAGTGGTTGAGCGGCTCTATGGCGTGCAGGTAGAAGAAGATAGTGAGGCACCGAGCTACCATAGCGATGTGCGCTATTTCCGTATTACCGAGCATGGCCAGCCCATTGCTGGGTTCTACCTTGATCTCTACGCTCGGGAAGGCAAGCGCGGCGGTGCCTGGATGGCCGACTGTCGAGTACGCCGCCAAACTGAGCATGGTATTCAGCTGCCGGTGGCTTTTTTAACCTGCAATTTTACGGCGCCCATCGGTGGCAAGCCTGCCCTGCTTACCCACGATGAAGTGACGACCCTGTTCCATGAATTTGGACACGGCCTTCACCATATGCTGACCAAGCAGCATATCGCCGACATTTCAGGTATCAACGGCGTTGCCTGGGATGCGGTGGAACTGCCCAGCCAGTTTATGGAGAACTACTGCTGGGAGCGTGAAGGGCTTAACCTGCTGGCCAAGCACGTAGAAACCGGGGAAGCCTTACCGGCTGAGCTGCTTGAACGCCTTCAGGCGGCCAAAAACTTCCAGTCCGCGATGGGTATGGTTCGCCAGCTCGAACTCTCGATCTTTGACCTGCGTTTACACCATGAATTAAGTGCGCCTAGCGCCAGCGATATTCAAACGCTGTTGGATGATGTACGCAGCGCTACTTCTGTCGTACCGGCGGCGCCCTTCAATCGCTTCCAAAACAGCTTTGCGCATATTTTTGCTGGCGGCTATGCGGCGGGGTACTACAGCTACAAATGGGCCGAAGTACTCTCTGCGGATGCCTGGAGCGCCTTTGAGGAGGCAGGTATTTTTGATGCTGAAACCGGACAGCGCTTCCGCCACCAGATTCTGGAACAAGGCGGGGCACGCGATGCCGCAGAGCTATTTGTGGCCTTCCGTGGCCGCGAGCCAAGCGTCGAGCCCCTATTGCGCCATAGCGGTATACGCGCGGCCTAACCGCTTATTGAACTCAGCACAGTGCCTATTATTTCATTGGTACTGTGCGTTTGGAGAACGCCATGTCGACCGTTAAACGCTTTATTGCAGGTGTTATCTGCCCACGCTGCGCCGCAATGGACCGTGTTCGTGCCTGGGAGCAAAACGGTATTCGCTATCGCGAGTGCGTGAGCTGTGATTTTTTTGAGCAACTGCCCATTGAAGATAACGACTCGCCTGAGCTAACGACCCGGGTGAACCAGATGCGAGAGGAGCAACAGAGTCAGGATATCCAGCCAGTACGAATTCTTGACCCTGGTAAGCCCAATACGTAAGTCATGACCAGGAGGGCCTTGTGCCCTCCTGTCTTACCTTTCACCTCTACCTCGCAGCTTCCAGCCCTTCAAAAAAGGGGGGGGGCACGGCACCTTCTCATTGCACTTTCTCTACTTTCTTAGCACGCCCCAATAGTGAGCGGAAAACCGCACGCTGCTTATCACCCCGCGTGCGCATTACCAGACAGTTAGACGCCCAGGAGTTTCCACTAAAGTTGGAGACTCTAAAAGTAAGTATTTGTTTTTACTTAACTATCCTATTAATGGCACGGCAATCGCTTTTAAATGATTGCTTAAATATTATTGTCACTGGAAAGCGGCTTGCGCTTGCCAGCCTATAATCCCAAGAACAGTTAAGGAAACATGCCATGCGCACCATGATGCCTAAAACTCTCGCCCTGCTTGCAGGTGGCGCGTTACTCGCTTCTGCCAGCGCCCATGCTGAGCGTGCTGACTGGCCCGAAAACTTTACCGTGGGCACCGCAAGCCAAGGCGGCACGTTTTTCGTTTACGGCTCTGGCTGGGCCAACTTTATTGCTGATGAATTAGGCGTTTCTGGCGGCGGTGAAGTAACGGGCGGCCCTACTCAAAACCTGGCGCTTGTTCATAGCGGCGATATGGCCTTTGGCTTAACCACCATGGGGCCCGCTTCTGATGCGGTTAACGGCAAAAGCCCGCTGGCACCAGGCATGGTGATGGATAACGTCTGTGCGCTGTTCCCGATGTATGAAACGCCGTTCTCGATTGCCGCGCTTTCAAGCTCAGGCATTGAGTCCATTTCGGATATTCCGGACGGTGCGCGTATTGGTTTTGGTCCCGCCGCGTCAACGTCTGACACCTATTTCCCAGCGATGCTGGAAACGTTGGGCGTGAACTTCGACCGCCGCAACGGCGGCTGGTCTGACCTTGGCGGTCAGCTGCAGGACGGCCTGTTGGACGTCATCGCTTTTGCAGCCGGCATCCCGATTCCTGCCGTTAGTCAGTTGGAAGTGCAAACGGATGTGAACATCATCGAGTTCAACGAAGATGAGCTTGCGACCGTACTGGACGCCTTCCCCGTGGCCGAATTCACTATTCCTGCCAGCACGTACTCAACGCTTGAGGAAGATGCTCGCGCGGTTTCCATGTGGAACTTTGCGATTGCTGGCTGTGATCTTCCGGAAGACTTCATCTACGAAGTCACCAAAGTGACCATGGAAAACAACGACCGTATGCGCTCTATTCACCGCAGTGCTGAAACCAGCATCCCGGAAAATATCGTACACAACAGCGTTCTACCCTTCCATCCAGGCGCTGCTCGTTGGTACGAAGAGAACGGCTACGAAATCTCTGAAGACCTGATCAACTAAAACTTTACGCATCATCTGGCTGCCCCGTACTGGTTTTCCAGTGCGGGGCAGCTTTGGCTATTGCTCCTTTTTTTGCTCCTGCTGTGAGGGTGAACTCTGATGAGTCCCACAACCCCCCAAACCTCTGATGACCTCAAGGATGATGTCCAGCTTGCTTCATCGCCTATCGTTGTTGCGGAGGGCGTCGATGAAGACATCGTTGAATCCAACCGCCGCTTATTTACTGGTTGGCAGTTTTTCCTGTTTGCCGGGCTAGCCATTGCCTACTCAAGTTTCCACTTGGTGTCTCTCAACGTGTACCCCATGGAAACCTGGTCGTTTCGTATTGTTCATATCGCAGGGGCGCTGATTCTAGGCTACGGCCTGTTTGCGGGAGCTCAGTTTGCCGAAGATGGTCAGAACGCATCACCCGCTTGGCTAACATGGGTAGGCTACGTGCTGCTGATACCGGCCCTCTACGCGCTTGCTCAGGTTTTTTTGATGCAACAAACCCTGAGCGGTGGTGCGATGCGCATTGACCCAATCGTTGAAACCTGGCACTACGGTTATCCACTAATAGCAACGACCGTTGCCGCCATTGTGCTTTCATGGTTTTTCCGCCAGGCACGCGGCTCTTTTAACCCGGCCGATTTAGTCCTGATGGTGTGCGCCCTGGCCAGTGCCGGTTATTTACTGATCATGTACAACACACCTCTGCGTGCTTCAACGGGTACCTCCTTTGCGCCTATCGGGATTTCCTGGGCGGCGATTGCCGGGTCCCTGCTTATTCTGGAGCTTACCCGGCGAGTAGCGGGCCTTGCGCTGGTCATTATTTCACTCATCTTCCTGACATATGTCTTTGCCGGCCCTTACCTGCCCGGCTTCCTGGGGTATCCTGGCCTATCAATGCAGCGCTTTTTTAGCCAGCTGTATACCGACGCCGGTGTCCTGGGCCCCACCATCGCCGTCTCCTCGACGTACATTATCCTGTTCATTATTTTTGCCGCCTTCCTGCAAGCGTCAAAAGTAGGCGACTATTTTGTGAACTTCGCCTTTGCCGCTGCTGGGCGTGCCCGAGGAGGCCCTGCCAAAGTGTCTATTTTTGCCTCGGGCCTGATGGGCATGATCAACGGCACCTCCGCGGGCAACGTGGTATCGACCGGTTCACTGACCATTCCGCTGATGAAAAAGGTGGGTTACCCCGCACGTAGCGCGGGCGCTATTGAAGCGGCAGCCTCAACCGGCGGGCAAATCATGCCGCCGATTATGGGGGCCGGCGCCTTTATCATGGCGGAAGTCACGGGCATTCCCTATACCGACATCGCCATTGCAGCGTTGATCCCGGCAATTCTTTACTTCGCGTCTATCTACTTTATGGTGGATTTTGAAGCGGCCCGTAAAGGCATGCGTGGTATGCGTAAAGATGAGATTCCACGCTTCACTAAATTGGCCAAACAAGCCTACCTCTTTGCCCCCATCATTATCCTGATAGCCGCGCTGTTTATGGGCTATTCGGTGATTAGGGCAGGCACCTTGGCCACCGCCTCGGCCGCCGTTGTCAGCTGGATTTCACCCAACAAAATGGGCGTGACCGCCATTCTCAAGGCGCTGCAACTGGCGGGCACCATGGCCATCCAGATCATCGCTGTCTGTGCCTGTGCGGGCTTAATCGTAGGGGTTATTTCGCTCACCGGTGTTGGCGCGCGCTTCTCCTCGCTGCTATTGGGTCTGGCAGGTGTGAGCCAGCTGCTGGCACTTATCTTTGCCATGCTGATCAGTATCTTGCTGGGCATGGGCATGCCGACCACAGCGGCCTACGCCGTTGCCGCATCGGTCGTGGCACCAGGGCTAATTAACATCGGTATCGAGCCGCTTATTGCCCACTTCTTCGTGTTCTACTTTGCGGTTGTATCGGCCATTACCCCGCCGGTGGCGCTGGCCTCTTACGCGGCGGCAGGTATTTCTGGCGATAACCCCATGGGCACGTCGGTGGCATCGTTCAAGATTGGTCTGGCGGCCTTTATCGTGCCGTTCATGTTCTTCTACAGCCCAGCCATGTTGATGGAAGGCTCTGCCATACAGATTCTGCGGGTGGGTGTTACCGCCACGCTGGGTATCATTCTGCTTTCGGGCATGGTGCAGGCCTGGTTCTTTGGCCCGGTGAGTGTGCTCAAGCGGGTTATCATGTTGGTCGGTGCAATGTGCATGATCTATGGCGGTATCTACACCGATATCGTGGGCCTTGCGATTGGCGCCGGTCTCGTAATCATCCAGCGTAAGCAGTTTGGTGGCGGCAAGTCGGCCGACAACGTGCAATCGCCAGCGAGTTAGTAGCCCCGCTAACAAGTAAAACCAGTAAGGCATAACGTAAAACGCCCCGCTCAATTGAGCGGGGCGTTGTGTATGGTGCGATCTAAATCAACAGGCTATCGCAGTTAGCCCACCAGATTATCGACCACTTTTAGTACGGGAGCCGCCTGGTTAAGGGTATAGAAATGCAGCCCTGGCGCACCGCCATCCAAGAGACGCTGACAAAGACGGCTTACCGCCTCGGTGCCAAATTTGGCAATTGCTTCACTGTCATCGCCATAGCTTTCCAGTTGCTTGCGCATCCAGCGAGGAATTTCCGCGCCACAGCTATCCGAAAAACGCGCCAGCTTGGTGTAGTTAGTGATCGGCATAATGCCGGGGATAATCGGCTGTTCAACGCCTAGTGCGCGCACTTTATCAACAAAGTTGAAGTAAGCATCGGCGGTGAAGAAGTATTGGGTGATCGCCATATCGGCGCCCGCCTTCATTTTACGCGCGAAGTTTTCGATATCTTTATCAAGGTTAGCTGCCTGAGGGTGGGACTCCGGGTAGGCCGCCACGGCAATATTAAAATGATCGCCCGTCTCGTCGCGAATAAACTCCACCAGCTCGTTGGCATAGCGTAGCTCGCCGATGCTGCCCATCCCGGAAGGCATATCACCACGCAGGGCGACCAGGCTGTTAATGCCTTCTTCGCGGTACTGGGACAACAAATCGCGCAGTTGGGCTTTTTCACTGCCAATGCACGAAAGGTGCGGTGCGGTGGTAATGCCGTTCTGGCTAACCGTACGTACGGTGTCCCGCGTGCGAGCTTGGGTGGAGCCGCCTGCGCCATAGGTCACAGAGAAAAACCGCGGATTACGAGTGGCCAGCTCATCGCGTACCAGCATCAGCTTGTCGCGCCCAGCATCAGTATTGGGCGGGAAGAATTCAAAGCTGATACCGAGCGGGTGCTGTTGGCTGCTCATGGGGTTTCCTCATACAGAACAATAAAATAAAGAGTGATATTTTGGTGTATTCTCGCTGTTCTACTGCGCCGCGGCTAATGAAAGATTCCACGTTTAGCCTTTAATTCGGCTCATGTTACCCACCCTTTTATGCCGTCAGGAGGGCATATGGAGCTATCACCCAGCGCGTTAATGGGCCCGCTACTCATGCTGCTAAGCTTTGTAGGCTTGGGCTGGATTGCCGCCCAACGGTTAAAAATCGACCCAAGGCCCATTGCCACGCTGCTGGTTTATCTCATTGCGCCTTTAACCATCTTTCGCGCACTGATGAGTGGGGGGCCAACGCCTGAGTACCTGGTCTTAACGCTTTCGCTGTTTGTGCTGGTTAGCCTACTGGCGCTGCTGGTTCAGCGCGTGACGCAACACCGCTTTGGCCCGCAGGAAGGCGCGCTGCTGGCATTTTCATCAGGGACAGGCAACACCGGTTATTTCGGTTTACCGGTAGCGCTGATTCTCTTGCCTCCGGAAGGCGTAACGCTCTACCTGTTCTGCATGCTAGGCATCAATTTGTATGAATTTACCGTGGGGTTTTACTTAAGCGCCCGTGGCCACTTCTCGATTCGCCAAAGTCTGATCAAGATTTCACGCCTTCCGCTGATCTACACGTTTTTGCTAGCGCTACTGCTGAGTTCACTCAATGTTACGCTGCCTACGGCCTTGGCTAGCTCGCTGGATGTTTTTCCCGCGACCTATACGCTGCTGGGAATGATGATTATTGGTATGACGCTTAGCCGGGTAACGCTGGCTGCCTGGGATACGCGCTTTATCGCCGCCTGTGTAGGGCTTCGTTATATCGTTTGGCCAGCGGCTACCTTTGCCGCGGTCATGCTATTACAGATGCTTATGCCGGTGCCTGCAGAACTGGCCATGGCGATACTGCTATTAGGCGTGGTGCCCATGGCTTCTAACGTGGTGGTGGTCGCCATGGAGCTGGGTATCCAGCCGCAAAAAGGGGCGCTGGCGGTGCTGGTAACCACGCTGATGGCGCCGCTACTGATTCCCTTCTATCTGGGGCTCATGCTGCGCGCCACCGGGCTTGGTTAGGGTTGTGTCGTAAACCCCGCTACGTTCAACGCGCGAAGCTGCTCGGCCATGGCCTGCATTTGGGCATGGGAGAAAAAGGCGTCAAGCGCCTGGGCTCTGCCTGGACCGATGCCCGGCAGGGCTTCCCAGTCGCCTGGCTGATACATGCTCGCCACTTGCCAATCAGGCAGGCTGGTAGCGCCAGCAGGCGGCAACCCCAGCCCTTTTAACCAGGCATCATAGGGAGCAGCCTTGGCCGCCTGAAACTGCCGATAAAGCGAGTCGCTACGCGCCTCGCCAATTCCGTGCGCTTGGCGCAGCTGGTCGGGTTCAAGCGATAACCAGGCCAGCAGATCCGGCACCAGTCCGGCCTCAAGTAACGCTTGCCAGGTGCCTTCGCCCACGCCTTGAAAACCCAACTGTTCGCCCAGGTAGGTTAGTCGCGCCAGCAGTTGGGACGTGCAGCCTGGGCTATGCTGAAAGCAGCTCAGCAGATGGTAGGTAGTCGTAGAGGGTGCTTCCACGACGGTGCGCTCTTGGGTTTGCCATACCACCTCTTCAAGCTGAGGGATGGTAAGCCCGGCCAGGGTAATGGCCAACTGGTCGCCGGGGCGTATATCCAGGTTTTCCCAGCGGTCGAGTGAGCCCAGCGATACGCGACTGATGCGCCGACCTTCCAATTCAATCGGATAGAGCCAGATCAGTGGCGTGATACGCCCAGTTCGCCCAATGCGAAACTCCACGCCACGTACTTCTGCCAGCGCTTTCTGCAGTGGGTATTTCCAGGCAATCGCCCATTCTGGCGGGGCCGTGGACCAGCGCCGAATACCAGGACGTTCCGCCTGTTTAATCACTACGCCGTCGGTTGCAAACGGCAGCGCGCCGTTAAACCACGCCTCCCGCCAGTAAGCCGCATCCGATTCATCACTTAATAAATGCGTGTAGCGGGCAGTATCAAATCCAAGTGCACTCAGTTGCGCCAGCCGCTCAGTCATGTCGGTTGGCCCATCCGGCCAGCCCCATACAAACAGCCCGACCTGCGCCAGCACGTCCTGGGTTGGGCTTGCTTGCGCCATAGCCCCCGCCACGGCCCCGCGGGCCCCCGAACCAGGCGTACGAGACTGAACATGTTCATCAAGCTGCCAATAAAGCTCGCCCTGAAAAATGGCTGAAATAGTGTCGGGCAGCGTATTAGGCACGCTGGGTAATTGTAAGGCGCGGGCCGTCCAATCCTGCCCCTGCTGTCCATCCCCTCGGCTGACCGCTTCCACCAGCTCGCCTGCCTGATAGCGCAGTGTTACCGCCACGCCGTCCACCTTGGGCTGTATCCATAAATTTTCACGGCGACTGGTAAAGCGGCGCACGCCTGCTTCATCGGTTTTATCCAACCCTTGCTGGGCAGCCGGATGCTCAAGCGTACGACGGCTGGACGTTACCCGGGTAAGCGGTTGATGAGCAGTAGCGTCGTTTAGGCAGGCGCGCCAATCCTGGAGGCGGATAAGGGCCTGGTCGTAGAGCACATCATCAATCAACGAGATGCCCTCTTCATGATAGGCATGGTCCCATTGGGCGACTTGCGCGGCGAGCGCGAGAGTCTCCTGCTCAAGCCGTTCATTGGGCCACGTGGGGCAAGCCGCCATCGCCGTACTACTCGTCATGCCAAACGCCACCATCAACAGCAACCCTCTCATGATTTTTCCCCAGCGTGCTACCGGCATAACACTTTCCCCAAGTTGTTGTACTGCCTAGCCTAAAACACGCAGCATAAAAAAACGCCCCCTGGCAGAGCCAAAGGGGCGTTCTCTTACAAACCGCCTAGCGAATATCTTACAAACCAGCGGCCTTACGCAGCGCATCGGCTTTATCGGTCTTCTCCCAGGGGAAGGCGGTAAAGGTTTCAGTGTGCTGTTCGCCTTTATCGTCGCTCCAGGTGTAGCTGTGCTCGAACGGTGCCCGACCAAAGTGGCCGTAGGCAGCCGTCAGCTGATACATCGGGTGCAGCAGGTCGAGCATTTTGGTGATCGCGTAGGGGCGCAGATCAAAGTGCTCGTTCACCAGCTCAACAATCCGGGCATCGTCAATGTTGCCGGTGCCGAAGGTATCGATAGCAACGGAGGTCGGCTCCGCGACACCAATCGCGTAGGAAACCTGAATCTCGCACTTATCGGCAAGACCTGCCGCCACCACGTTCTTGGCCACGTAACGGCCCGCATAGGCCGCACTACGGTCAACTTTTGAAGGGTCTTTGCCCGAGAACGCACCGCCGCCATGGCGCGCCATACCGCCGTAGGTGTCAACGATGATCTTGCGGCCGGTTAAACCACAGTCACCTACCGGGCCACCAATCACAAACTTACCGGTCGGATTGATGTGGTACTGGGTATTTTCGTTGAGCCATTCAGCCGGAATCACCTGTTCGATGATCTCACGCTTGACCATTTTACGCAGGTCTTCCTGGTCAATCTCAGGGTCGTGCTGGGTGGAAAGCACCACCGCATCAACGCCACAGGGTTGGCCCTGTTCGTTATAGCGGAAGGTCACCTGGCTTTTGGCATCCGGGCGTAGCCACGGCAACAGACCGTTTTTGCGCAGTTCAGCCTGACGCTCAACCAAACGATGCGAGTAGTGGATCGGCGCAGGCATAAACGAATCGGTTTCGTTGGTCGCGTAACCAAACATCAGGCCCTGGTCACCAGCGCCCTGGTCTTCTGGCTTGGTACGGTCAACGCCCTGGGCAATTTCAACACTCTGCTTGCCGATCAGGTTAATCACGCCACATGTCGCGCCATCAAAGCCAACGTGGGAAGAGGTGTAACCGATGTCGGTAATCACGTCGCGCACCAGCGTTTCCAGATCCACCCACGCCGAGGTAGTAATTTCACCAGCGATAATTGCTACACCGGTTTTCACCATGGTTTCACAAGCAACCCGTGCCTGTTTATCCCGGGCAATAATAGCATCCAGCACCGCATCCGAAATCTGGTCGGCAATTTTATCGGGATGACCTTCGGAGACAGACTCCGAGGTAAACAGGGAATATTCGCTCATCGCGCTCTCGACCCTCTGTATGACAGCTGCTCACTACTCGCAGCATCAGCAGGAAATCACGGCAGGAGGTTCCCTGCCCATATAAGGAAGCGGTTTTACTAGGTTGACCACCGCTTCGGGAGGCAGAGTCTACACGCTGTTGAGAGTTCTTCCCAGAATGTGGCCTATAATTTGCCGCTACATTTGCCGCAACAGGGGAAGTCAGCGACAATAGCGCCTTCATTATTTCCGTTTTCAGGCGAGGAGCACCCCCATGCCGTCCCGTTTTGAGCTG
>NZ_JBQSUZ010000026.1:0-17604 GCF_052375975.1 Halomonas sp. TP35
GCCTGCATCGATGATAATGTCGTCGAATTTATCTGCTTGCTGCTGTACTTGAGCGCGCAGCGTGGAGCCATCAGGGTAGGTGGCACATGCGATGCCAGGCACAGCACCATTCTCAGACCTGATGCTGATAGCTGTTTGCGCGGTTCCTTGTCGATCTCCGTCGATTAACCATACATCGCGTCCCGACAGTGCCCGTGAAATTGCTAGGCTCACTGCGAGAGTGGTCTTGCCAACCCCTCCTTTTGTGTTGCCAACAGTAATTATCATAACAATGCCTTTTTAATATTAAAACAATATCTAAAGTATTTATTTAAAGTATTACTGTCAACTTATTTTGTATGGCTTTACTAAATGGCTATATGCCCATTTCAGCTATTTTTTTCACGCGCTGTACCGTGCTAGTTGAACACTGGGCATGCTGCGCCACTTTGCGAACACTAAGCCCAACTTGGAGAAGTTCGCTAACACGCTGATGAAGCGCTGGATCGATTGGGCGCCCGCGATACCGGCCTTCAGCTTTTGCCTTTTTAATTCCTTGTGCTTGGCGTTCACGACGCTGCTCGTAGTCCTTACGTGCGATGGCCGCCATCATGTCTAGCATCATTGCATTAATGGCATCGAGCATCCGTGCTGTGAAGTCGTCACCTGACGTTTCTTGCATCGCTGCATGGCTCGTGGGCAGGTCGAGTGCTACCACTCGTAGGCCTTTGGCATCAATCTCGTTACGCAGGCGTTTCCAGTCGTTGGTAGGCAAGCGTGACAAGCGGTCTATGGATTCAACCAGCAACACATCACCGGGATGAGCATCTGTTAGTAGCCGACGTAGTTCGTCGCGGTCAGGGCTCGCTCCACTCGCGTTCTCGGCATAGTAGCTGGCAACTTTCTGCTGATACTGTTCTGCAAAGCCATTGAGTGCCTGGCGGGCACGACTGGCATCTTGATCGGAGGTGCTAGCACGCAGGTAGGCACGAATAAACATCACAAGCTCCTTCACATAGCGTATCTGTATCGATTTAAGTGAATATCATCACACTGTATCGCTTTAAGCTATTTTTGATAAATATCGATACGATATGGAAAGGCGCTTTTCTGTATCGCTTTAGGCATACCTAATTAAACACACTCTTCGGTTATGAAAAAGCGCCTTTTTTCTAATTTTCCCCATTATTTGCACATTTTATCTAAGTATTTCTTATAAATACTTTTACCCAGATAGCATCTGAGGTCTCAAAAAAACGGAGATAAATTATGAAAAATCAATATGTTGGAATTCAGAAAGTCATCATTTCCCATCAAGAAGAAAATGATGTGGTGTTGGTCGAGTGCCTTGAGGAAGACCGTCTTACTAGAGTTTTTACCAATGGCATTCGCATTGATCGTATTTACGCCTCGCCCAAGGAAGCATACGAAGCTTCTATTCATCTGCTTGGGCTAAGTGGCAAAGGGGTTGAGTTAGATATCGAGGTGGCATGTAACGTAATGGATGCGAGTGATATTGAGAACACTTTTGCTAAACAAGGTGTGATTGTAAATAAAGCTATCCTCAGCTGATTAATATTGTGAGTGAGTGCCCAGATTCTGGCTGCTCATAGAGAGCGCCTCAGCAACGAACAAAATTATGCCCCGCTGCTGCCTAACGGATTCGTACAGAATCGTCGGCAGTGTGTGGGCGCTATATGCTTGCTGCTTGGTTTTTCTCTTGTTTTTTCTTGTTTATAGCGGGATTCTCTTTTTAAAACAAAGACTTCTAGTACGGAAATGCGTCATTTTCCGGGTTTAATGCGTCTTTCACCCCCACTATTGCGTCTTTTTCCGGGCGTTATCCACAGGCTTGCCACCAATTACGCCACTTTCCGGGTTAAAGCGTCTTGATATGCTCTTGACGCAATTATATAAAAACGTCATATTGATTTGAGACGTAATAGCCTGGGAAATGACGTATATGGCAAAGAAACCAGCAGCGCAGAATGCAGCAATTAACTACGATGCGGATAGCGCAGAGCGCCCTGCGGGTGAGCGTTGGGTCACCCAGCACAATGCTCTGGTGCGGGCTGGGCACGGCCTGACATTGGCCGAGAAGCGGCTAGTCGCTATGGCCGCTTCAAAGCTCAACAGCTATAAACCGCGGAAGGTAGGCGATATGCCCACCACACGTATCTCTGCTGACGAGTATGCCGATGAGTTTGGTGTCGACCGCCGAACGGCTTATGAAGCATTGAAGGATGCCAGTAAGCAGCTCTACAGCCGCTCGATCACCTTCTATGAGATAGCTCACAAGCGACGTGGCAAGCCCTTAGAGCCGACTGTGGTGACGATGCGCTGGGTAGGGCAGATTCACTACCAGCAGGGCGAGGGGTGGGTGGAGCTGTATTGGTGGCCCAAGTTGCTGCCATACCTAACGGGGCTGCGTAAGCAATTCACCAGCTATCAGCTGCAGCAGGCATCAGCGCTGCGTTCCATTTACTCCTGGCGGCTCCTGGAGCTGTTGAAGCGCTTTGAAGGTAAAGAAGGTAACGGATGGGCTGAGTACACCATTGAGGATTTCGCCACGGCGATGGATGCTACCAAGAAGCAGAAGGAAAACTTCAACAACATCCGCCGCCGCATCATCGAACCTGCGGTGAAAGAGCTTCAAGAGAAGGACAATTGGAAAATCGAGTGGGAGCCGATCAAGGCCGGACGACGCGTGGCCAAGGTGCGCTTTTTGTTTCAGAAAGATGACCAACTTAAATTAGGACTATAGTGCTGCTTTAAGCCCTGCTACGTCAGTGCGATTGGGCGCAGCCTAGCATTTTCATCGTGTGTTCTCGCTGCTGCTTTACGGCATTACCCGGAATCGTCCGCGATGCCCCGCATTCAGGTCCACCATAGTATGACTGCCAACCGCTCTATGCTAAGTACTATTTGGAATAGGCCACTACGCCTCCACATTCATTGTTGGCAAGCCGCCATCAACGTGGGAGAGATAAATATGGCAGATTTCTGCATCACGTTTGTTAAAGTGCGAGAGGAAAAACAAGGGAAAGTAGGCGCACCCCGAACTGTTTCGCGGGCCTTCGTGGCGGATCTCATTCGCCTCGGTAAAGTAACATTTCAGACAAGGACGAAAACGAATGAGAGATGGCAACAGGGTGCAGCGGTTTATCTGATTGATGATGAGTATCTGACAACCGAAAGGAACGACACCAAGCGGGATAACCTGGGGGAGTTACCAACGTTCTGATGCGGGTTTACTACTGCGCAGGTGGCTTTGCGCTTGTTTATTGAGGCCGCTGTATCAAAAAACCGCCTCCATCTCTGGAGGCGGTTCATTCAACCCTTCAGTGGCGTTGCCACTCAGGCTACCATTAACCCAGCAGAGAAAGAACGTTCTGCGGGATCTGATTGGCCTGTGCCAGTACAGAAGTACCGGCCTGCTGCAGAATCTGCGCGCGGGTCATGTTGGCCACTTCTGTAGCGTAGTCAGCATCTTCGATGCGCGAACGGGCAGAAGACAGGTTAGTGCTGTTAGTGTCGAGGTTGGTAATTGCATCCTCAAAACGGTTTTGCACGGCACCCAGCTCTGAACGCAAGCCATCAACGTTGGCCAGCGCTTCGTCGAGCTGCTTCATGGGATCAGTTGTAAAAGAGCCCATGTCCGATGCGGCAGTAGCAACTACTGCATTATCGGTAAGATCGATTTCAACGACACCGTTGCCGTCGGCTTCTACAGCAGTAGTGGTCAATGCGTTATAGGTAATGTCGCCGTTATCAGCTACTTCACGTACGTACATTTGGTCAGCGTTATCTTTAACAACGCTGTAATCAGAAGTAGCTGTACCATTGGTAAAGTCAAACGAAGAGCCTCGACCGTCACCTGAACGAGCAAGATCACCCGTTAACTCTTCGCCAAGAGAAACATTCACGTCGGTACCGGAAACGGTTGCGTCTTCTAATGTATAAACTTTATTGTCATCTGTATTTACTGCATATCTCTGGCCATCAAAATCTTGAAGCTCCCAAGTGGCACTACCTTTAACATCAGTACCACTAAACTCTACAGTGCCAATAGCTGTGGCTGAAGCATCATACTCTGTGAGTGCGACTGTCTCTGCATCAGCTTGGAAGGCCGTATCACCAAAATTAACTTTATTTTCCGTAAAATCATCTTCGCCCGCAGACACACCACGAAGCGTATTTGTTAAGTCAAAGCCATCAAGTGAAAGTTCTGTTTGGTTGATGGTTCTCAAATTAACACTGATTGATTCGCCATCGTTAGCGCCCACTTGAATAGAGATAGAGCTAATATCTTCAGAAAGTACTTTTACGCCGTTGAAGTCGGTCTCTTCTGAGATACGGTTGATTTCGCTAAGACGCTGGTTAACTTCATCTTGGATGGAACCAAGATCTGACTCGGAGTTGGTGCCGTTTTGTGCTTGAACGGTCAACTCACGGATGCGCTGCAGGTTATCGTTGATCTGGTTCAAAGAACCTTCAGCGGTCTGAGCAATGGAAATACCGTCGTTAGCGTTACGGCTAGCTTGGTTAAGACCGGTGATCTGAGCGGTCATGCGGTTGGCGATGGCCTGCCCTGCCGCATCATCCTTGGCGCTGTTGATGCGCAGACCTGAAGAAAGCCTTTCCATGCTTGTGGTTAAAGCATTTTGGCTCTTGTTTAGGTTCTGCTGGCCAATCATGGAGGTAATATTGGTATTGATCACTGACATGGTGCGATCTCCTACTGTGTCGTTTACAAGCTCTCAGTGCAGCGTTGCTCGCGTGCTCACCTGAGGGCCGTTGGTGACGGCTTTTTTATGCCGTTGTTTATGTTTATCGACACAACGCGATGAAAACTTTAGCGTTCTGTCTAAAGTTCTGTGTAAAAAATTGTTTTCTTGCTAAAGGTGGCAGGACTGCTTAGGCTTATCGTGTCGTTTACAAACTCTGTAGCCGCAGCTTTTGCCATCAGGATGATAGCAGGGCTGCGGTTTTTATTTGCCTATCAATTAGCTATCTACAGCAGCGCCGTTAAGGCGGTGGGCTGGGAAAGGGCTTCGGTTCGTTGGTTGATGAGCGGTTCTTCTGCCTGCTGCCAGGCCAACCGAAAACGAGACGGAATGGCCCCGAGCAGCGCACTGCTTTGCCGCATGCCAGGCTGTGGGAGTGCCCCCGATGGGCGCGGAATGCGCGGCTCTAATAAGGTGACCAGCACTTGGTCTTCTGGGTGACGAATCGCCCGGCCTAACCCTTGGCGCAGCTTATGCAGGGTACGCACGGTGCTTTTGCGATACAGCATGCCCGTGGCTATGCGGGTGGCCTGCTCTTCACTCATGCCTTTACGCTGCAGCATTTGCCCTACCAAGCGCTGTTCTACCGCGCTGCGCGCTGGGCGCGGGTTGCGCAATACCACTAGGTGCGACCAAAAGGCCGTGTTCCCTTGCCGACTAGGCGATAAGCCCTCCCACCCTGCTGGCGTTAACAAAATGGCATCGTCATCTAGATGGGCCACTAACTCGCCTAACCCTTGCCCTGCCCGGTGCGCGACTAGCCGGTGCTGCGCCTCGGCTGGCCACTCGTTGGCGAGTACCTCTACATCGGCATAGCTGGCACACAGCACGAGCGTGCGCCCTGGCTGATCCAGCAAGAAGGGGAGCACCTGCTGAGCATAGGCTAACGACAGGCTGTGCCCGCCTTCAGGAAGCCGTTGAATCGGGTGGGGAAGCCCTTGGGGTAACCGAAAGCGCAGCTCGCCAAATTGGCGTGCCTGAAAGCTGGTTTCGATACCGCTGCGTTTACTGCTGACGGGTACCTGCAGCCGGCTACGCATATAGCGAAACTGCGGCGCTTCCCCCGGCGCATGGTCAAGATCCGATAGCGTAGCTGACGTGAGCAACGTGCTGCGGTCGCCTATCCCATTGCGCAAACTGGATGCCGCACTTGGCGAGTGAGCCACCACGCGGGGCAAGCCACGCACCGGTGAGTAATCCAGAATCAAGTAGCGACTGGCTTCGCGTAACCTAACGGCCACTTGCTCTGCACTATGGCGTAGCTGCTGCCACTCTCGCCATAGCCAGGCATCGTGAGCGGTTTCCCGCAACCGCTTTTTCAATAGCGCCCTAATGGCCACTTGCAGCGTTTCACTCTCACTCACCGACACATTATGGGCAGTGCCTGCACGCGCCTGATCCGTTAGCTGGGTTTCAAGCGCTTCCCATTGCGTCGCCAGTGCGGTTTGATTCAGCTGGCGTAACAGCCGTGTGGTGGCTTGCAGCGAAATCCGCTGGCTAAGCATTTCTTCTGCCAGTTCAGGGTAGTGCTCCGCTTCATCGAGCAGCAGCACATAGGGCGATTCCGCCTGGGTGATGCGGCCTTTGGTGATCAAGTCAACCACCAATAAAGCGTGGTTGATCACTAGGATGTCGCTGGTTTGCGCGGCGTTTAAGTGGGCGTCAAGCGCGTCTGGCAAGGGGTCATGATGGCGTAAAGCGATATCTGACATTTGCCAGCCTTCAGGCAGGCTCGCGGGGTCTAGGTCGAGCAGGCAGCCGTCACTTTCTAGTGCCCAGCGAGCAAGATGACGCTTTTCTAGCGAGAGTTGTCGGTCGTTGGCCGCGTCTTCTAAGCGTATCGCCCCTAACTGCAAGGCCAGGCGCTCCGGGCTGACGTAATTTTCCCGCCCCATACGCAGCTCAAAGGTCAGCGGCGGTAAGCCTGCGTTTTCTAAATAGTCACGCACGATAGCGAGGTTGTCAGGCTGAAGCAGCTGACGCTGCAGCGCACGCGAGTGTGTTGAAATCACTGCCCGGCGCTCTTTTTGTCTCCCTTTGGCGACCCAATCCGCCAACACCAGCTGATACGCCAGCGTTTTGCCGATGCCCGTATCCCCTTCGACAAAGTGCATCTTGCCTTGTTGCCGTACACCGTCGATTAAGGCCTGCGCGTACGCGACCTGTACAGGGTTATGCTGGAACCCAGGGCGCTTGGGCAGCTGATGGGTGAGGTACGTGAGGACGGGATGCATAACAGCGATGAGCGCCTAAACCAAAAGGGAGATACCTTACCATATCGCCCCGACACGGGGCCGGGGCGATCATTCCCGCAGGGGCGAGATACACAAACGTTCCATCGAGGTCTGCAGTGCAGAACGAACACTCCCGCAAGGGCGGGATTTACAAACGCTCCATCGAGGTCTGCAAGGCGTTGCTAACACTTCCGCAAAGGCGGAACTCTTCTAGCTTAACGCACTCATTCACGGCAACAAAGCATACCCATACCATACGCTTTCAAGCGCGATACACCCGACAGCCAGGCCTGTGCCGCCTTTTGAGCATCCTCTATATGAAGATCCGCTTGGACATGCACCCGTTGACACCATCGCGACCGCTGCGCATTCATGGGCCACTGCCCTAATGGGGTGCAGCGCAGAGCGGTAGGCACGGCGGAAAAACCATGATTGCGCAAACGCTGACACAGTAGCGCTTCCCACTGTTCTCGCGGGGCTGGGATGTGCTTACTGCGCGGTAGCCGCTCGCCTGTTGGTGATAGCCGTGTCGCAATACTCGGCACCCACGACCACTCTAGGCGTATGTTGTCTCCCTGACGCAGGGTGACGTGCCTTTTCTGTGCGTGGGAAAATTCAGTAGAAGAGCGCAGAATCAGCAGGTGCTGATCTGGGGTGAGTGACTCAAAACTGAAAACAAAAGGGCGCTGCCCTACGGAGTAGTGGGTAGTGCCCGCAAACACGCGCCACGCTGCTTGGTGGTAGTCATCCAGCGTCGGCGTACGGGTAGGCAGGGCCGAAGGGCAACACAGCACGGCGGCTTCGTAATAATGCACGTTTACATGATCTATCGACATTAAAACAGTGAACCCTGTTGTGGCATGAGGGATGGCTCCTTGTGCTCTAGCGCCGCGAGTGCCGTAGGCTGACGTTGGTGATTGATATACGGCTTTAGCGCAGGCAGGTGCGGCATGATTTCTCGCAGTACCGCCGGAAGCTTCTGCCGATCAAAGGGGTCGTCTGGCAACACGCTCAGCAAAGCGTGTGGGTCAGGGACTTTTTTGACCCACTCCTCAAAGGCTTGTGGGTTTCGCTGCCCCCTGGCTGCTGCAGTAATCGGCCACCAAAAGGTTTTTTGGGCAGCGTTTTTTTCTAGCCCCTGCTCGACCAGTACGCTGGCCGTTTTCAACATAGCGGCAAGGTTGAGGGGGGTAGTACCTTGCTCACTGTTACACCACACCTCTTGAAGGGAGAGCGTAGGGCGTAAGTTACGCAGCAGCACATCCGCTTTTCGCCCCCAGTTTTCGATATACACAAAGCCTTTCTCAAGGGGATTCAGCTCCCCGCTGGCTAATAGTGCCAATAGCCGGGCCAGCGGCTTTTCTGTACTCAATTGCCCCGCCTGGCCCAGCTTACCGTCTCGGTATTTCTCGAAAAGCTTAGGGGGAAGCGTGACATACAGAGTGTTAGCAGGGGTAATGATGCCGCCAGAACCCACTAGCATCCCGAGTTTGCCGTAAATAGGCGTCACGGTGTTGCCGGTTTTGTTGTAACGCTCTAACCCCAGCATTTCCTCGCTAGGAATGCGTAACGTGTAGCACGTTAAACAGACTTGCTCGGGTTGACCTGATTTCCCATAGGAATAGCTTGCCGCTTGAAACGGCGCTTCTACGTCAGACCATCGCCGGGAACAGCAAGAACAACTAGGGGTACTAGGAGTGAAGTGCTCAGCGTATGCCCGCGCACGAAAAGGCGTCGTGGCAGCAAACAGTCGCTGATAGGCTAGGTCGCGCCTCATGACACTATCTCACGCATAATCCGTGGTGGCCGGTAAACAACTTCATCATTACCCCAGCTGGTCAGGCGCAACACATCGGGTACGGGCGTATAGGCCATGCTGTTGTGCTCGCTTTCTAAACGCCAGGGCCGCTGACGCCAGCGCTGCTGCGTATCCTCTTGAACCGCCATCGCACTCACCATCCCCTGCCCTCGGCTATGCCCCTGGCCTATATTGGGGAGCTCTGGTAGCAGATCCAGACAGGCATCCGGGTCGCCTTCTGCATAAAACAGCACATAAGGGCTCAGCAACCCCTGATGATGGGTGAGCTTCGGTGCCCAATCGCCACCATCGACTCGCAGCGGCGCTCTAACATTGGCTGCACGCAGCAGAGGCAAGGTTGTTAAACGCGTAATCGCGCCTAATGGTTCTGCCGTCAGCCCTTGGTGAGCCGTCACGCCAAACACCAGCTGAGAGGCACGATAACCCCCTCTGGCTTGGTCAAACACCAGAGGAAGGGAGGGATAACACGACCAATCCAGCGCTCTGCGGCAAGCTGCCTCCTGCAGCAACACATCTAAGCGTGGCACTACCATGGGCAGCACCAGTGGCGTATGCAGTTGGAGCACCAAACGGAATGGCCGGGCTTGCTCTTCAGGCATGCCGTAGGGGGCAACGGGTAAGCGCTGTGATTCTGAAGACATTACGCTTCCTTTTTCCAGCACTCCCGAGCTTCCTTAAGCGTGAAAAGGTCAAAGTTATAGCGGGGTAGCCCGTGTTCAAACGCTGCCCAGGCCTCTTCAAGTGCCTCCCCCTCTAACACGATGCCCATCTCATCTAGCTGAACGTTACCGATGACGTGGCCACGACGTTCGCCTGGATTGCGCTGCCACACATCCCATTCTGCTTGAATGGCCCCAAACCCCGCTGCTAAATGCCCTCCTAAGCGCGGTCGCTGCGAAAACTCCGCTAAACAGTGCAACAGCAGCCCAAGAACGTCAGCGTGGCCTTCCACAATGCGGAGATGGCTGCTGAGCTGACTGCCGGGGGCAATCGCCTCATACCCTTGAATGGGGTGCTTTATCGACTCGTCCGACCCTTCTCGTGCCAGACGCGTCTCTTTCTCTAAGGCCTCTAGGTCACGAATCTGAGCGGCAATCTCTTTTTTGCCATCAACGCTTTCCGTGCGTCGTGACTGAGCGCGCAGCTCTCGCACCTGGCCACGGATCGCTTCAATTTCAACCATGCTGTCACGGGCACTGCGCATTTCCGACATCAGCGCTTCTTGCTCTTCCGTATTCAGGTACTTAACGAGCGATGGATCATGCTCAAACTGATCATGCCGAGCGCCTTGGCCCGCTGTTATCAGGTTGTCCTGCGAGGTTAGCATGGCACTAACCTCTAAGTACCCAGCCAACTTCCAGCGACCAAACAGGCTTAAAAACGGATTCATTTTACGCAGATGAGCCTCTGCACGAGGGTCGTAGCTGGCCCCTTTAATCTCGCTATTTACCTGGCGGGTAATATCCACTCCTTCACCCAGCATATACATTTCAGCGCGCTTAAAAATGGCCTCTTGCGATTGCCCACGTACCTTAGCCAGCTCCCGGATCAGCATTACCAACCCGGCTTTGCGCAACGCCCCGCGTAGCGTGCCACCATTCAGAAACACCTGGCCATGCGGCGTACGAGGCAGACGCTCATCTAGCCCAAAGTAGCTGACGGTTATAGGCCCCTCGGCAGTGATATGGCCATCAAAATGATAGGAAACGGGCTCTGCCATGTATTCACTCCATCGGGGTTTTACTGTCAGGTTCTGGTACGTGCTCAGCGATTTCCTCTAGCGAACAGCCAAAGTACACGCATAGCCGATCTAAATGATCTGTCGTCGTGCTGTAGCCACGGCGATTGATCATTTTCGATAGCGTCATTCGATGAATATCGGTGGCGTCAGCAACCTCGCCAATAGTGAGCCTTCGCCCCAATTCATACTCTCGCTTTGCCATCATTTCTTTAATTTTGAAGCGTATCACAGCCTTTCTCCACGCTATTCATCATCAAATGATAACGAAAAACGACAAAAAAGAGTTGCCACTCCCTGATTTTATGCTTAAATGTTTACACAGAGCTTCAAAAAAAGCCCTAAATCAAAAAAGGAGAGTTTCATGGCTCTTATTGCTGACTCATATTGGCTTCAGAACCTTCAACAGGAACGCCAGAAAACACGCACGTTAAAACGCTTTTCAGCTGCGTTAGCACAAACCATTCAGTTGGATATAGAAACGAATGACTTTGTACTCGCTGCCGCGCTGGAACAGCCGCTGTTGAGCTCTAACCGTGAGGCACTTGAGCAATGGGTCATCGAAGAGCTCGCACGCGAAGGGATGGAAACAAACCAAGCAGCGTTAAAGCTGTTGAGCTGCAAACTACGCAATAAGTTAAGCGAGGCAACCGAATGACGCTTGATAAAACGGTTTATGAGGGGCTCTATCTAGTCATCTCAGTACGTACACGCTGTGAAAAAGGAAGCTGGGTACGAATCTATGGCAGTGGAGGCTTTTGGACGGTCTTTGTCAGCGATACGGAAGATCAAAATGGTGTCTGGCTGCCAGTACGTAAGAATGACCTACTTGCGAACGTGAAATTACGCCAAAGCCCTCATGCTGATGAAGCGATTTTAGGCATCGCACGACTCTATCAGTACATTGTGATGGAAGGGCCAACAGAAATGTGGAAATAGCCCTTTTTTTGTTGGCAGCAGAATGATGTTTATCGTGGCGATGCCATGTCAAAAAAGCGAGCAGCGCTTCGCGCTGCGCCGCAGCAAAGCTGCGGAATCCTTTGCACGGTCGCTAGCCGCCTTCGGCGGCTAAGAGCGTTTCTACGAAACGCTGTGCGCATTCGCGCACTGTGACGCTCTGCGCGTCACAGTCGGCTATCGCCGACGAGCTGGCCTGTACGGGCAGCCGCACCTGACGGTGCATTGTCGCTCTCTGCGAGCGACCCGCCGCCTACGGCGTCGAACGCCCAGATTGGGCGCAGTGGTGGTTCCCACCACGCTGGGTTGTACCCTTCGGGTGTCATCCCAGCGTGGTGTAATAAGCCCTGGAGGCGTATAGCGCACAGTTAGTGACGCACAGTCAGTGCCAGTGCTACATTAGCCGTGTTGCCGGTCTCACCGGACGGTCGCTGCACGTAGTCAGCAGGGATCCAGCACCTGACCAACTTGCTGGGAACACCGCTTAGGCGGTCTCGCTAGCAGCCCAGCTAGCACCTCTGCGAACGATGCCGCAGCCCAAATGCATCGAGGGACGCCCTCAAGAGAACGGGGCAAACGGGAGAGCAGGCCCGCCGTCAGTCCGCCCAGAGCCGAAATGGCAGGACAAATCGGGGTCGTAGTTCGCACATGATGCGAGCGTCTCGCTGACTATGTCAGCGAGAAGTTCTTACAGGAATAGCAAATGTCCGACTTCGATCCAGCCGCCGAGCTGGAAAAAATTCGTGAAATCCGCCAGAACGGGCGCCTGCCACGTTACTGGCGTGGTCGCTCACAACTCGATCCTCACACAGGCGAGCTACTCGCGCTGCACAATAGCGGCGCCAGTGCAAACGACCTTCGCACCTGGCTACAGGAGCGCCAAAATCTCCGCGTTGACCGTTCGACCGTTGCGCGCTGGCTGCAAAAACAGCTCAAGCAGCGTACGGACGACAAGAGAAAACGCACCTGATGGCGGGTTGGGCTAAAGCCAGCAGCCAGGCCCGCACTGTCGTCACAGCACTCCAGCAGCGCGGTGAACTCCAGAGCGTCCGGACAGCTTCAAACTATCAGCAGTCGCTCACCCGAGTCGCAGAGTGGGTCAAATCCGAATTCCGTGAGGGGCGCGGGCCCGGTGATCTCAAATCAATGACGCCTGCCGACGCACAGAACTACCTCGAGCAGCGCGGCGAAGCCGTGGGACAGAGCCAGCTCAACATGGAGCGGCAGGCGGTGCAGATGATGCAACAGCATCTGACCGGCAAGCTCGCCAACAGCGAGCGGCTTCCTGTTGTGAAGAGCGAACTTGATCAGGCCCGATCATCGCGTGCCTACAGCGAACAACAGGTCAACCAGATCGTTTCTCGACAAACCGAGCGTAATGCTCTAGCCACCCAAATTGCCTACCACGCTGGCCTACGTGCCCATGAGCTTCTAACCCTACGCCCTGTGCACGAGCGCCCCGCTGATTCCAGGCCCGCGCGAGACGAAAAATTTGCTGTCCGCGAGCCTCGGGAAGAAGGCCAGCGGTATACCGTGGTCGGAAAAGGAGGGCTGTGCCGTGAAGTATCTATTCCTGGATCCCTCGCGGAGCGACTTGAAGCCGCTCGCTACGACACTCCACAGCGCGTGACAGATCGCGGTGTCTACTATCAATCTCACTACAACATCGGTGGCGGCAATGCCTGGAGCTCATCGTTCACTCGTGCGAGCGGTCGGGCCTTGGACTGGTCAACCGGCGCTCACGGCGTCCGCCATAGTTATGCACAAGAACGAATGGGCGAGCTACAGCGTGACGGCCTGAGCTACCGTGATGCGTTAGAAACCGTCAGCCAGGAATTGGGGCATTTCCGGTCTGAAATAACAGAGGTTTACCTACGATGAGCCGCATCACAATCTGGCTGCTGGCTGGCCTGCTCGTTGCCACCGGCCTGCTAGGCTGGCAGGCCTGGGAGCGCTGGGACGCTGTGGCATACCTGACTGACGATTACAGCGCGATCACCGGCTGGGACGCGCTACGTGCTGCCTGGCCCGTCTGGGCTGTCGTTGGCGGCATCATGGCGATAGTCGGCACTACCCTGGGTGCCATCGCGGGCGAGAATACCCGTACACATGCCTCAGAGGCGCGAGCAGTTAATGCAGAGCGTGAACGCGACGAAGCCCGGCAGACTGCCGAGAATGCCCTGACAGACGCTCAAGCCGCGGTGAGCGCCGAGCGCGCTGAACTGGTTTATCAGCAGCAGCAAGCCCGCGAGGAGATTGCTGCTGCACGGGGAGCCCTAGTGGCCGCCAAGCGTGAATCCGATCGGCTCCATGAGCGGGTTGCTCAGCAGGCGGCCGACTTAGCGGATTATCAGCTCCGGCTCGGCCGCAGTATCAGTGCCACACACCGTCGAAAACGACGTATCGAGCGGCTGGAGGCTGACCTGGCCGCCCTACGCGGCGAGATTTTGCGATAGGGTTGATCTCCAGGCACAAAAAACCCCGCCTTAGCGGGGTTTTTTGTGCCTATCAATCGTATTACTTCATATTTTGTATTGTATTTTGTATCATATAAAATATAATATGAAATACAAAATACGATACAGAAGAAGGAAATACGTTATGGCACGCACTGGCATTAGCTTTGAGCAGGTTTCCCACGCCGCTGACAGCTTGGTAGGGCGCGGTGAAAAACCCACGATTGCCGCGGTACGCGAGCAAATCGGCACCGGTTCCCCCAACACCATCCACCGGCACCTCACGGCCTGGAAAGCCGCCCAGGCGCCCGCTGAGCGGCAAACCGCCAAGCTGCCGGATGAGCTCGCCGGCGCACTCGCTCAGGAGATCGAACGCCAGGCGTCCGCCGCCCGCGCTGAGGCCGAGGCCGATGCGCTCGACGCCCGCCAGACCGCCGATTCACTGGCGGAAACCGGCGAAGCCCTGGAAACGGAAGCCGACGAGCTACGGGCTCAGGTGGAGCAGCTCACAGCTGAACGCGACGAGGCCCAGCGCGATGGCAGCGAGGCCCGCCAGCTAGTGGCGGAGTTTCGTGAGCAGGTGAAGCACCTTGAGCAGCAGCGGGACGATGCGCGTATGGAGCTGGCCGAGGCCCGCAACCGCATCACTACGCTGACCGAGCAGCGCGACGTAGAGCACAGCGCCCGCCTGGACGCTCAGCGGGACACCAAAGCCGCCGAGAAGGTTAAGGTCGACGCGGAACGCGCCCAGGCGGTGGCCATGGCCAAATTAGAAGCGACACAACAGCAGGCGGCAGAGCGTCTGGAAGCGCTTAAAGCTGAGCAGCAGGCGCGTAAAGCCGACACCGACGCTCATAAGCAGGCAATGGCCGATTTGCGCAACGAATGGCGAGAGCGGCTCACGGCTGCCGAAAAGCAGGCTCAGGACGCCCAGCAACGCGCCCAGGAGGCCGATAAGGCCAAAACCAAGGCGGAAGTACGGTCTGAGGCATTAGCGGCCCGTATAGACGCGCTAGGCGCAAAGGACGGGGAGCAAAATAGGCTGTTTGAAGACGGGAAAAAGCGTTGAAAGGAGGCAAACTCAAGATTATTCGCCTAATCCTGAGTTTCTGGGATAACGGCTTTTTATGCCGCGCAGCGGCATGCAGCGAAGCGGTAACAAGGGCTTGGGGTTGGTGGGCGCAGCCCACCCCATTGCCTAACAGGGGTTTGCTGGCAACCTCACTGTACCAACGCGCTTTAGCGCCCACTCTGGCGGCGCAGGTGCGAAGCACCTCGAAAGCTGCTTTAAGCGCGCCTTGGCGCGTCATCGTTAGGCTGGCTGACGGCCAGGGCGAGCGAGACGAAGGGTAGGTGAGTTGTATCACTTTGCGTTAAAGGTTTTAAGGTCTTAGTTAAAAACGCGCGCGCGTTACAGTTTTGCGAGCCCAGCAACCATAAGGCTTCGAAGTGCTATTCCATCCCTAAAACCACGATACCACCATCCCTAAAACCACGTGCCTATTCACAGGGTGAACATCCCTAAAACCACGATGCTTGCATCCTTAAAACCACGTGTCTGTCTGCAGGCTATCTGCCCTCAGAAAGCATATGCCAAATACACAAAAACATCCTTGGAACCACGTGCCATTAACTATCGTGGTTTCAAGGATGTTTGATTACTATTAAGTGGCTAAGCGTACCTAGAATATTCGGGGGGCAGCTCAGGACTTCATGTGCCAGATTTCAGTACATCATGCATTTGCGCTCTTCCGCCCTTTGCTCCTCTAGAGTAAAAAGTCACTACGTCATTATCAGGATCGATGCTCATTCTATAATCTGGAAGTTCATTTGTTGCTGATAGCAACTTCATCGCAGCACGAAACTTATAAAGTTTATCTTGGCTTCCACTTTTGTTGTGTAAGGTTGTCATTTTGACGCGCCATTTTATTTGGCTGCCACAATGTTTACGAGCTAGCTCATAAACGCGCCGATCTAATGGCTTACGCAACCGGAAGTAGTCCGGGCTAAGAGTGAGAACATGTTTAGCTGTCACAGAGCGATATAGCCACTCCGGAAGCGTCACTTCAACAGCCACCATGCGGTTATCGCCATCTCGCTCTACTACATGCCACGAATCGATTAAACCGAAACCAGCCCTCTCACGCTTTTTATCTGTTTCAATATTTGTAACAATCCGAGACTCGGATAAGCGCTCCAGTGCTTCACCCATTCGCTTGTAACTATCACCATCAGTGCGCCGGTTTGTTGTTACCAAAAAATCATAAGCGATAAAGCGAACTGTTCGACTAACATTTTTGTAATTTCTATTCATCGCTTCGACGAGCTGACTAATGCAGTAAATCCACACGTCTTTATCATGAATTGTTGCTAGCCCTTTGAGACCAGGACGAATCTCTACCGTAGTGTCATTGTGCTGATAACGTCTGACTTTTCTGTCGCCTGCACGTAGCGCAAACAGAGGGTGCTCCAGGCTAGCAGTGTCAGCTTTTGGGTTTGCATCACAAATATCTGCTACAAAAAAGTCTTGCTGGGCATATTTGGCAGGCAATAGCGCAGATCGGCCCTGCTCTGAAACAGTATTTCGTTGCTCATGGAAGTCATCCCGTAATTGTGGAAGCAGGCGCTTATAAGCCTGCGCATAACCTTCTCCGGGGCGTGCATGCTGCTCGATGAAACGCCTTTCTTTCTGCGTCATTTTTTTGTTGACCATGACTACTTCCTAGCGCTCAGCGGGATAGCAAGCACTTTAAAATCCCAAACTGCTACAATATGCATGTGGTTTTGCCTCCCATGGCAGATCATTTTCCCCGGATCTCCCTCGTCGCCGGCAAGCATGAGGAGACCGGGGCTTCATTGTTGAAAAGCACATTTTATCAGCCTCTTAACAACGACTCTGGCGATAAGGGGGCTAAAAAAGCCCCCTTATCGCCATTTTTCCTTTGATTGGCTAAAAACTGAGGCAATTATTGGGATCATTCCTCACTCTTTGATTAGCCCATGCTCCACAGCCCGATAAATCGCCATATTGATGATCGCTGCACGTGACTGTCCTAGCTCCGCGGCTAGCTCATCCACTCGCTCTAATAGTGCCGGTGTGATCGTCAAACTGATCTGCCGTTTATTCCCTTTGCGCACCCCCTTGGCTTGATTGCCGGAATCTGGAGCACCTGAGATAAATGAGTCAGTTGCATCTGTTGATTTTGCTTTTGGCTTCGTAATAACCATCTAAACCCACCTAATTAAATATTTATTTAATATTAAAAAGATATTTATACAATTCACTTATCTCGCCGATGGCTTTCTTATCCGTCGGTTTCAATTCCTGCACAGACAGCCCTGCGCCGGTTGCATTCGAGAAGGCTTTTCGTCGTCTTATCGGGGTCGGCAAATATTCAAACTGCGGTACTTCTTCAACGGCTGCTGCAGCTTCTGCGTTGTCTGTCGATTGGCTTCCTGGATCAGCTAGATTCAAGACCGCCACAGCGCGTAACCCGTCTCGTATGCTTCGTGCTTCGTCGACCAGTTTGGCCATGTCTTCTAATGCCCATACGTCATACGAGCGAGGCGCAAAAGGCACGAGCAAAACATCACTCAATACCAACGCCGCTCGCAGCGCAGTTGAGTCACGCCC
>NZ_JBQSUZ010000027.1:0-15557 GCF_052375975.1 Halomonas sp. TP35
GCTAGGCTACATGCCGTATCAATGTATGAAAGATTGGGCTTTAAAGCTTCAGGTAAATTTTATGTTGCTAAGAGTACGGGAGTCCCACACATTAAGATGATCAGGCGCATCTAAATTGCCCATAACAAGCGTTTAAGGTTGATTCTCAACGCTTGGAGTTTTTGGTTTTCATTAGCTTTAGTGATTATGGAACAATGGCTTAGGTGGGGTGCTAGCGTTGCTCACCACTTAACGCGGCGTTAAATTTTCAATCGGGTTTAGTGATGAATATTGAGATCGTAGAAAAAGCAGATCACCTTAAGCTGATAGACGTCTGGGAAGCGTCGGTCAGGGCAACGCATGATTTTCTGGCTGAAGATGATCTACAGGAGTTAAAGCCGTTAATTCTGAAGCAGTATTTTGACGCAGTTGATTTAAGGTGCGCTAAAAACGGTAACGGTGAAATTCAGGGATTCTGTGGAGTACATGACGGTAATATTGAGATGTTGTTCATCTCACCTGATGCACGCGGAAAAGGCATTGGTGCCATGTTAGCGGCCCATGCTATCAAAGAGCAGGGAGCATCAAGGGTCGATGTAAACGAGCAGAATGAACAGGCGGTAGGTTTTTATCAGCACATTGGCTTTAAAGTGACAGATCGGTCGCCAGTCGATGGCCAGGGTAAGCCTTATCCGCTGTTGCATATGGCGCTATAAAAATTTAACAAGGCCAGGCACGGCGACGTTTTTTTCGTAGCGGCTTCGCCTTCACTACAAAGCCGTGCGTGCTGGCGGCGTTATTGACCATAAATCAATAATGATACCGGAGCTGCGCAATCAGTAGCGCATCATCCGCCAGCTTATAAACGATCCGATGTTCGTCGTTGATTCGTCGGGACCAGTAGCCGGAAAAGCCGTGTTTGAGCGGTTCGGGTTTGCCTACGCCCTCGAACGGCTGCCGCTGAATCTCTTTGATCAGCTTATTGATGCGGCCGTGAATCTTCTTGTCGGTTTTCTGCCAGTACAAGTAGTCTTCCCAGGCATTCTCGGCAAAGATGAGCTTCACTCCAGCAGCTCCTTCTCTTGGCCGCCGCCTTGTTCCAGCTCGGCTATGGCATCCAACAATCGCCGCGCGTTGTGGGGTGAACGCAGTAGGTAAGCGGTTTCCTGTAGCGCCTCATAATCTTCCAGCGAAAGCATGACCACCGAAGGTGCTTTGCTGCGCGTGATGATGACAGGTGAATGATCTTCGCAGACCTGCTCCATGGTCTTGGCCAAGTGGCTTCGGGCGGCGGTATAGCTAATAGCATCCATAACAATACTCCTGTACGTAATATTGTACTGTACAGATTATCGTACATAAAAAGGCGGTAGACAACAATTTTCTACTCACGCGCCTACTTTAACGCCAGTCAGACGTTTTGCTTGGGGCGCTTGATCATTCAACGGCCCGAGTCGATTTATCCCCCGGGCTGGTACCGCCCCAACCGCCCAAGCGTCATGAGCACGGCAAACTGTACCGCGAGCCCCGCCTATGTCGTATTTCCATCGTTGCCAGTTAGCAATCGCATCACGAGTGGTAGACCTGGCTGCGACCGCCATCCATCAGAATGTCGGTGGCATTAATAAAGCGTGCTTCGTCGCTGGCTAGAAACAGCGCCGTGTTGGCGACCTCATCGGCCTCACCGATGCGGCGGCACGGCAATAGATCGACTTGGTGTTGACGTTCGGCTGCGCTCAGGCCGTCCAGCCAGGCTTGTGCGGGCGGCGTGCGAATCAGGCCGGGTGAGATAGAGTTGACGCGGATGCCGCGCGCCGCATATTCGATGCCCAGTGACCGGGTCAGGCCGATCAGGCCGTGCTTGGCGACCGGGTACGGGAAGGCACCGGGGATAATCTTGTGCCCGTGGACTGAAGCGATGTTGACGATATGGCCATACTCGCGGGCCAGCATGCCGGGTAGCGCAGCCTGAATGACCCGCCACGCGCCTTCCAGATTGACCGACAGGCAACGCCGCCAGGTGGCTTCATCGGTTTCGAGCGGGTCTGAGAAAACATTGACGCCAGCGGCATTGATCACAATATCGATTCGCCCCAAGGCATCACCGACCTCCGCGACCGCGCGATGTATCGTAGTCGTCTCGGCGACATCGGCTTCCACGCCCAGGACAGGGCGGCCAATTTCGCGCTCAAGCCGGGCGCACTCCCTGGCGAGCGCCAGGCTATCTCGGTCTAGCAGTGCCACGCTCGCCCCTTCGGAAAGAAAGCGCTCGGCCGTTGCCAGCCCGATGCCGCTGGCCCCGCCGGTAATGAGTGCTGTACGTTGCTTGAGTCTCATGCGTGGTAATCCCGCTATTTATAATTGAGCTGATAGGTAGAGTGCGTCAGGAAGTCATGGCTGCCTTTTCTATAATAATTATTCCGTTCAATGCCATGTTCGGTCGTCCACAGCGGTAAGTCCATGATTGATGCAGGATAGGTTTCAGCTTCGCCCTGGGTTCATCCGTGGGTATCCGTCGGGGCACGGCAAGCACGCCTTCTATTGGCGTAGGAACTTTTATGCTGAAAGCTTGCCCCCTGCCTGGCTAAATCTTATTGTCGAAACGTCAACAGAGCCCTGGAAACAAAAGGAATGACCCTTAACCAAGGCAGCTGCATTATCGCTGTTATGTGTAAACATGGAGACATTAATGGCACAAAAACTATTTTTTCCGGTGATTGAGACCGAGCGATTGACCATTAAACCGTTAGTAACAGATGACGCGGATAGTTTACTGAAAATTTTTTCTGATCCTGAGGTCATGCGGTATTGGCACACTGCTCCTTGGGCAACGGTTCAGGATTCACTTGAATTTATTAATGACAGCCACGATTCGATGCAGCGTCAAGAGTCACTTGTACTTGGTGTGTATCTGAAGTCTACAGGCGAGTTGGCTGGTAAATGCATGCTATTTAGCTACGACAAGGAATCCAAACGAGCCGAGATCGGTTTTGGGTTAGGCCGTTCTTGCTGGGGTAAAGGCTATGTAAACGAGGCGGGAGAGGCGTTGATTCAGTACGGGTTCAACTCATTGGGACTTCGGAGAATTGAAGCAGAGATCGACCCAGACAATCAA
The DNA here is from genome assembly GCF_052375975.1 of Halomonas sp. TP35. Lineage (NCBI taxonomy): Bacteria > Pseudomonadati > Pseudomonadota > Gammaproteobacteria > Oceanospirillales > Halomonadaceae > Halomonas > Halomonas sp. TP35. The sequence continues at coordinate 3,095 of NZ_JBQSUZ010000027.1, forward strand.
TCCTCTGCGAAAGCGCTAGAGAATCTTGGATTTTCTCAAGAAGGGCTTCTAAGGCAGCGTTGGGAGGTCAATGGCGTCGTCTCTGACTCTGCAATGTATGGGCGGCTGATAAGAGATCACCCTGCATAGCCAAGCAATGCTTGCGGCAAGCGCATGTTGTGGACGTTAGACCAAGAGTAGATTCTGGATATGACAATCCCAGAGATAACAAACGAAGCAATACAGGCACAATTAGTCGTAGAAGACATACTGGGTGATTCGATCATCGGTATTTATCTCTTCGGCTCTGCTGTCGTTGGCGGTTTAAGGCACGAAAGTGATGTAGATATTTTGATCGCCGTCTCAAGGCCTTTTGGCTTATTGCAAAGAAAAGCCCTAGTTGCTCGGTTGATGGACGTATCCGGTGCGATTGGGAATTCTCAAGCCATCAGGCCGTTAGAGCTGACGGTGGTGACAATTTCTGATGTTGTTCCTTGGCAATTTCCGCCTCGGGCTGAATTTGTTTACGGGGAGTGGTTGCGAGCGCAATTCGAGGCCGGAAGTGTTCCGGAACCCGCCCGTGATCCTGATCTTGCCATTGTTCTGAAGAAGGTAAGGGATAACAGTCTTTCACTGTACGGAAGAAGCGCCGCTGAGGTTTTTGAGCCTGTGCCTATGGCTGATATTAGACGGGCAATGTGTCACTCCTTGCCCACTCTTCTGGCCGACGCTGCGGGCGATGAGCGTAACGTGGTTTTAACCTTGGCACGCATGTGGCGGACAGCGGCCACTGGCGATATTGTTCCTAAAGATGCTGCGGCAGAGTGGGCGGAAGGGCAAGCACTTCCTGACCATGCAATGCTATTGAAATATGCTCGGGAAGGTTATCTGGGGATAATTGAGGATAGATGGCAGGATAAGCATGAGGACGTTGCAGCGCTTGCCTCCTATTTGAAAAATTCGATTGAGGGGTGCCTTGATGCCCCGTAAAACAATCCTCACATGCCTTTTTGCCCAAGTGGCGTTGGATGGAGTCCGTGTGGGTGATTGTACCTGTTGTCGTGCCGTTGAGACTACGAGTGACTTTAGCCCTGCTGGGACAAGCGACGCCGCCGCTTCCATTACCCCAACACTTGCGGGTTAAGCTGCCACACGCTCCAGGTGAGCGCGCAGGCCAGGCTCACCCAAGCGAGGTAAGGTGCCAGCAGTACACCCGCCAACGGCTTGAGTCGCCAGAACATCACCAGCGTCATCAAAATCAGTACCCAAAGCGCGGCCACGCCGATAAAGGCGATAGCGCCCAACTGCCACGCGAAGAAGAGCCAGCTCCATAAGGCGTTGAGCGCCAGCTGTATGGCGAACACGACAAGCGCGGGCCGGGCGCCGGGTTCACGCCAGGCAAGCCAGGCGGCAATGCCTATAAGGCCGTAAAGCGTCGTCCACATCGGCCCGAATAGCCAAGCGGGCGGTGCCCAAGACGGTTGCACAAGCTCTGCGTAGAAAGAGGCCGCGTTGATGGAGGCCACCGATCCGATGGCGGCGGCAATATAGGCCAGTGCCAGCCAGCCAATCAGGCCCAGAACCTGTTTTTTGCGGGAAAGTGCACGCACGTGAGCCTCTGCTGTAAAGTATGAAAATCACTTCAAGCGTAGTGTAACGCGATGGGGTCGGTCACGGCGGCGGTTGCGAAAGAATGAAGCATGGTTGAAGCGTGGCAGGCGAGCTAGATAAGGCAGCATTAAACAAAGGGAGTGCAACGTGACTGAATCGCTACAAACGCTGTCACTTGAACTCGAACAGTTTGGTGTAAGCAATGATAGCGCCATCACCGACCGGCCTCGCCGTATGTTGAACATCACCCGTGACACGGGAGAATTCCTTTCCGTGATGGTTCGGGCCACGAATGCTCAACGCGTGCTTGAAATCGGAACGTCTAACGGCTACTCAACGCTTTGGCTGGCCTGGGCCGCAGCGGCAATTAACGGCCATGTGACGACCGTTGAACAATCCGATTTCAAACTTTCGCTTGCGGCGAAGAGCTTCGAGCGTTCAGGTCTTGCTCTGTTCATTACCCAGGTTCATGGTGAGGCGGGTGCCGTACTTGGTCGCAGCTCCACATCCAGTATCGATCTTCTCTTTCTCGACTCTGAGCGTTCTGAGTATCTGGAATGGTGGCCCGACATTAAGCGGGTTCTTCGTGTAGGAGGGCTTCTGGTGGTTGATAATGCCACGTCTCATGCTGAAGAGATGTTATCTTTTGTGGCATTGGTTTCCGCAGACCCTGATTTCGCCACGTGTACCGTGCCTGTCGGAAACGGCGAGTTTTTGGCTACAAGGAGCCGATAACATGAAAGATTTACCCGTCAATGTTTCTCCCTATAAAAGAACGCCAGAATTCACCGAAGAGAGCGTTCCCACAGGGTTGTTGAATGACCACACGACCAAAGAGGAGGTGTGGGGAAAAATAGTGGTACTTGAAGGCTTGTTGGAATACACCATTCAAGAGCCAGCACTGGATATCATCGAGCTAAGCCCAGAGCAGTATGGCGTTGTAGAGCCAACGATAAAGCATCATATAAAGCCATTGGGCCCGGTAAGATTTTTTGTTGAGTTTTATCGTTAATATGCAAGCTGTTGAGAACCCGCCGTTTGAATAGCGTTCGCCATAAGCGTTACGCACTTCACCGGTTTAATCTTGACGTCGGGTAAAAAAGCTTAAAAGCGGCATGTCTGACAATTACTGCCATACTCTCCAGTGTCACTTATCCCATGGAAGAGAGGAGAGACATAATGGATCATCGCAGGTTTTCTCAGAGACACTTTACCCCGACACTGCTGGCTAGCGGTATTAGCAGCATCGTGGCCGTGGGTTCTATTGGTAGCGCTATCGCTGAAGACGCGCCTGAATACGATGGCCAGCTTTCCAGCTTCGAATACGCTTACCCGGTCGAGCGGTTTAATTTCAGCTCTCAGGGGCAGGACATGCAAATGGCCTTCCTGGATGTGAAGCCGGAAGAGGGTAGCGCTAACGGCAGAACGGTGGTGCTGATGCACGGCAAGAATTTCTGTGCTGGCACGTGGGAAGGCACCATTGAAGCGCTGCATGATGCGGGCTATCGGGTGGTTGCGCCAGACCAAGTGGGGTTCTGTAAGTCGACCAAGCCGGAGCATTATCAGTTCAGCTTCCATCAACTAGCCGCCAACACCCAAGCGCTGCTGGAAGATCTGGAGCTAGAGGAAGTGACTGTAATGGGCCACTCCATGGGCGGTATGTTGGCCACGCGCTTTGCGCTGATGTACCCGGAACAGACTGAGCAGTTGGTGATGGTTAACCCGATTGGCCTGGAAGACTGGAAAGCCCTTGGCGTGCCTTACCAGAGCATCGATGAAGGCTACCAGGCTGAACTTGAGAAAACCGCTGAGGGCATCCGCGCCTATCAGGAGAGTACCTACTACGTGGATACTTGGGAGCCGGAATATGATCGTTGGGTAGAAATGCTGGCGGGCATGTATGCCGGTGAGGACGGGGATTTGGTCGCCTGGAACCAGGCGTTGACGTCGGATATGGTCTTTACTCAACCAGTGGTTCATGAATTCGATCAGCTACAGATGCCTACGCTGCTACTGATTGGCGAGAAGGATAACACCGCCATCGGCAAGGAGCGGGCGCCGGAAGAGGTTCAGAAAAACCTGGGCCGTTACGATGTGCTGGGTGAGCAGGCTGCCGAGGCCATCCCCCAGGCAACGCTCGTTGAATTTCCAGAGCTTGGCCATTCACCGCAAATTCAGGAACCTGAGCGTTTTCACGAAGCGCTGCTGGAAGGCTTGGAAAGCCAGTAACATCGGAATACACATTGGAAGACAGCGTCACTGCATGAGTGACCTGTAATAGGCAGGCGCGGGGAGCTTTAAGCTGCTTGCGCCTGCCTGTTTCTCCCCCGGTATCTCCTCACCTTAAGCGGTCGCTGAGGCCATCGCAATGCCCTTTAACTGGCTAACATCGGCACGCGGCGGGGCACCGAACATACGACTGTACTCGCGGCTAAAGTGAGATGGGCTTTCATAACCCACTCGGTAACTGGCGGTAGCCGCTTCCAGCCCCTCGGCCAGCATTAATCGACGGGCTTCTAGTAGGCGCAACTTCTTCTGGTATTGCAGGGGCGACATTCGTGTGACTTGTCGGAAGCTGTGGTAAAGCGTCGATTCGCTCATATTAGCAGTCGCTGCCAGCTCACTGATCTTAAGTGGCTGAGCATAGTGCTCTTTAAGGGCATAGATAACCCGTGCAATCCGATTAGCCTGTGAGTCCGAGGCAGTAAACCGGCGCATGTGAGGCCCCATGCCACCCATTAGGGCTCGATAGATTAGCTCCCGCCGGGCCAAGGGGGAAAGTACCTTAATATCTTCTGGTGAGTCGAGCAGGCTTAATAATCGATAGAGTGCACCCTGCATACGGGCATCCATGGGGGCCGATTTTAAACCGCAGTCCATCTCGGGGCAGATGGCATTACCTCCCGCGTGCGGTGCCTTGTCACCCACCTCCAGTATCAACCCAGCTACTTCCTGAGGCTCCACCGACACCTTTACCGCCAAGTAGGGGGTCTCCGGGGTAGCATGGTCAATCCTGCCTACCATCGGCAGGTGAACGGCACTACCCATATAGCTAGGTCCGGTGTAGACGATCTCCTTGTCACCCAATAGCACAGTCTTGCTGCCTTGAATGACAAAGCACAGGCACGGTTCATAGACGGCGCAGTGAAAACTGGTAGGGGCGTCAGCGCGTACCAGTTGAACCTCGGCAATCGCCGTATCCTGCAGTTCTTCCAGGGGCGCCCAGCGGCGGGCGACTTGGCTTAATTGTTGCAGCAGGCTGTCGCCAAGATGGGGAATCTGTTCAGGCACGAGAACGGTCAATGGCTTTCCTCCTTAACAAACTGCAGTGTACGCCTACGTTTTATAAATCCGATGCTTTTTTATCTGTTTTGCAGGATCAGGCAAGTACCTCGTAGAAATTGGCAACCATGCTGAGTGTCATCAAACAGACACGATGCATAGACGCGAAAACCCTTTGCCTCTTGATCCACCAGCCTTGCTCAACTGCTTACGACCCACGACAGAATTAGGCAATCATGGCGCAGGAACGCGCTACCTTGAACGCGCTCGCCCCGCCTATGGTGAGTGGCGTTTGTTGGGCGCGCGACGGTGCCCGCTTGTTTAGCCCCTCTATGCCAACACCATCGACTGTCGATTCTGACGCCGCTATCGGTTTTCGATAGCCATTGGAGCAAGTAATCATGGGAAGTCTGTCTCAACGAACTCCGTTTGCAAACAGCAGAGGGGCAGTGATCCTGCTCCTGCTGATAACGGTTTTACTCACCGGGTGCGAGGCCCAGAGCGAGGAGTCCGTAGCATCTTCATTACCTCCACCGCCGGAAGTCGACGTAGCGGAAATCGTCGCTCAGCCGGTGGTGTTAAGTGAGTCATTCACCGGACGCGTGGAGGCCGCCGAAACGGTCGAATTAAGGGCTCGGGTTAGCGGCTATATCCAAGAAGTGGCGTTTGATGAGGGCGAGCTGGTGGAGCAGGGAGAGCTACTGTTCCTGATCGACCCGCGGCCTTACCAAGCGCGTATCGGAGCCGCCCAGGCTGATCTTTCCCAGGCCAAGAGCCAACTGGCCCAAGCGGGCAGCGAAGCCGAACGCGCCCGAGTGTTATTGGGGCGCCAAGCCATTTCTCAGGAAGTGCATGACCAGCGTCAAACGGCCTTGAACAATACCCGGGCCATGGTGGATGCCGCGCAAGCAGCGCTAGATACCGCCGAGCTTGACCTTGAGTATACCCGCATCACGGCACCGATCAGTGGTCGTATCGGTCGGGCCATGGTGACTCGCGGCAATCTGGCCAACGCCGATCAGAGCCTGCTGACTACGCTAGTGAGCATCGATCCGGTCCACGTCTACTTCGAGGCGGATGAACAAGCTGCGTTTGCCAGCCAGACCATGCTGGTCGGTGACGCGCCGAACCGCCTGACGATTGAGCTGGGAGGCGACCCGCAGCGTCAGTTCACCGGCGCTCTGGATTTTATCGATAACCGTTTAAACCCCAATACGGGCACTCTGCAATTCCGGGCAGTGTTAGCCAACCCGGATGGGCATATTCGGCCTGGAGAGTTTGCACGGGTTGAAATGCCGGTCGCTCGTTTAGAACAGGCGTTGCTAGTAGATCAAAAGGCGGTATTGACCAACCAGGATCGCCGCTACGTCTATGTCATTGATGAGAGCAACCTGGCAGAGCGGCGCCAGGTAACCACCGGGCGTCAAGTGGCAGAACAAACGGTTATCACCGAAGGGCTTAACGCCGGTGACAGGGTGATTGTTAACGGCGTGCAAAAAGTATTCATGCCGGGGATGGAAGTCTCCCCACAACAGGTAGTGGATGCCCCGCCGGTTAATGCCCAGCCCACCATTGCTGCCAGGGAAGATTAATCCACCATGAACTTCTCCCGTTTCTTCGTGGACAGACCGATTTTTGCGGCGGTGCTGTCGATTATTATCCTGGCGGTGGGGTTGATATCCATCCCCAACCTGCCGATCAGCGAGTACCCGGACGTGGTGCCGCCCTCAGTGGTTGTCCGCACGGTTTACCCGGGGGCTAATCCAAAAGAAATCGCCGATACAGTGGCCACCCCGCTGGAAGAAGCTATCAATGGCGTCGAGGACATGATGTATCTCAAGTCCGTCGCGGGTTCTGATGGCGTGCTGCAGATGACCGTTACCTTCCGCCCAGGGACCGATGCCGAAGAGGCTGCCGTTCGGGTGCAGAACCGCGTCAGCCAAGCTGAAGCGCGGCTACCTGAGGCGGTACGTCGTCAAGGGGTCACCACACAGAAGCAATCACCTACCTTTCTGATGGTGGTTCACCTGACTTCGCCTAGCGGTGAATACGACACCCTTTATCTGCGCAACTATGTGCGGCTGAATGTTCGCGATCGTCTGGCCCGGCTCGAAGGAATAGGGGATGCCCAGCTCTTTGGTGGAGGGGATTACGCCATGCGAGCTTGGCTGGACCCCGCTCGCATAGCCGCTCGCGGCCTGACGGCCAGCGATGTGGTCGGTGCTATGCGGGAGCAGAATGTTCAAGTCTCCGCCGGACAACTGGGCGCTGAACCCATTGAAGAGAGTGATTTCCTGACACTGATCAATGCCCGCGGGCGACTGGAAACAGTGGAGGAATTTGGCGACATCGTGCTGAAACGTGGCGATAACGGCGAATTACTCAGGCTTTCAGACGTGGCCCGGCTGGAAATGGGTGCCGGAAACTATACCCTGCGTTCGCAGTTGGACGGCCAGAACGCGGTGGCGATTGGCATCTTCCAAGCACCGGGTGCCAATGCGCTGGAGATCCGTGAGCAGGTGGTGGCCACCATGGATGAACTGTCCGAGCAGTTCCCTGAAGGTGTGGAATATGAGGCAATCTATGACACCACCATTTTTGTGAACGACTCTATAAAGTCGGTAATAGCAACGCTGCTGGAAGCTGTGCTGCTGGTGGTGTTAGTCGTCACGCTTTTCTTACAAACCTGGCGTGCCTCTATTATCCCTTTGCTTGCTGTGCCGGTATCGGTTATCGGTACTTTTGGGGCGCTCTATCTGTTGGGTTACTCCATCAATACGCTCACTTTATTTGGCCTGGTGCTGGCCATCGGCATCGTGGTGGATGACGCCATCGTAGTGGTGGAAAACGTGGAGCGGAACATTGAGGAGGGTTTACCGCCGCAGGCAGCCGCTCATCAGGCAATGAGAGAGGTCTCCGGGCCTATTATTGCCGTCGGCCTAGTGCTGTGCGCGGTGTTTATCCCCATGGCTTTCCTTTCTGGTGTGACCGGTCAATTCTACCGCCAGTTCGCAGTGACAATTGCTATCTCTACGGTGATCTCCACCATTAACTCCCTTACCCTGTCACCCGCGCTGGCAGCAATGCTACTCAAGCCTCATGACGCGCCTAAAGATCGCCTTACCCGAGTGATTGACAAGCTGTTCGGCTGGATTTTTCGTCCCTTCAATCGCTTTTTCAATGCCAGCTCAACTAAGTATCAGGGAGGGGTCGCTAGGTCTCTGAAACATCGTGGTGCGGTGTTTATGGTTTATGCGCTGTTGCTGCTGGGTACCGGCGTGATGTTCAAGGCGGTGCCGTCCGGCTTTATTCCGGTGCAGGACAAACTTTATCTGATTGCGGGTGTTATTCTGCCGGAAGGAGCATCCCTGGAGAGAACTGATCAGATGCTCCAGGAGGTGGTGGATATTGCTATGGAGACCGAAGGCGTGGAGCACGCTATTGCCTTTCCCGGTTTGAATGCGCTGCAGTTCACCAATACCTCCAATACCGGGGTGGCGTTTCTCACCCTCAGCGCTTTTGATGAGCGCACCATTAGCGCCGCAGAGATCAATGCCCGCATCAACCAGCGCATTGGTGGCCTGAAAGAGGGCTTTGCGTTCTCCTTTATGCCGCCGCCGATTCTGGGGCTTGGCAATGGTTCTGGCTTTCAGCTGTTTATAGAAGATCGCGGTAATCTTGGCTATGGAGCATTGCAGGAGGCGGTTAATCAATTCCAGGGCGCGGTTGCGCAAACGCCGGGCATGGGCTTCCCAATCAGCAGCTATCAATCCAACGTGCCACAGTTGGATGCCGAGGTGGATCGGTTAAGGGCCAAGGCCCAAGGCGTGCCGTTGACTGAACTGTTCGATACCCTGCAGACCTATCTTGGCTCGACCTATGTGAATGACTTCAACCGCTTTGGTCGCACCTGGCAGGTCATCGCCCAAGCGGACGCCCCGTATCGGGCCAGCGTAGAAGACATCGCCCGGCTGCGCACCCGCAATGACCAAGGGGAAATGGTGCCGATCGGCACGATGGTGGATATCCGGCAAACCTTTGGCCCAGACCCGGTACTGCGTTACAACGGTTACCCGGCAGCGGATCTAGCCGGGGAGATAGACCCTAGAGTGCTCTCTTCTGCGCAGGCGATGGAGGCTATCAACGCTCTGGCGGCAGAAGTATTACCCCCAGGTATGGCGTTGGAATGGACCGACCTTAGCTACCAGCAATCCACTCAAGGCAACGCGGCGCTGGTGGTCTTCCCGCTATCGATTCTGCTGGTATTTTTGGTATTGGCGGCACTCTATGAAAGTTGGACGTTACCGTTGGCAGTCATCTTGATTGTGCCCATGTCGATGCTGTCGGCCCTGATTGGCGTTTGGTTTGGCGGTGGCGACAACAACATCTTCGTGCAGGTGGGGCTAGTGGTACTGATTGGCCTAGCATGCAAGAACGCGATTCTGATTGTGGAGTTCGCCCGTGAACTTGAACTGCAAGGTAAGGGAGTGGTGGAGGCGGCCCTTGAAGCCTGTCGGCTACGCTTGCGGCCTATCATCATGACCTCAATCGCCTTCACGGCGGCAGTCTTGCCTTCGGTGATTGCCACTGGTGCGGGTGCCGAGGTGCGGGCGGCGCTGGGTACTGCTGTATTTGCAGGCATGATCGGCGTCACCCTGTTTGGCTTGTTCCTGACTCCGGTGTTCTATGTGGCGCTGCGTAAACTGTCCGGCCCTCTGGTCAGTCATCACAGCCCCACGCTGGACACCCCATCTTACCCAGCCAGCTATTCTTGAATGGCAGCCAGAATAATGACCGGGTAAATCTTGGGGCGGACTAACGTATAGAAAAGAGCTAGAGAGACTGGGCTGGAAAGGAAGAGAGAAAGGCTCGCTCGGTAACTGAACAGACAAGCACAGCGGACTAGTCCCGCTGTGCTTGTCTGCTTTCGTCAGGTTGCATGAAAAGCTGCTGCCTGGCGTTTTCAATCGTTGGCTGCAGGTGATAAAGGCAGTTGCCGTTCCGGTAGATATCGGCTGGCCCGGTAAGGCGTTCGAGATCATTCGTAGTCAGAGTCGTTTGGCACGTTAGGTCATCTTGCGGCTGAGTCGTACCGAGTAGCATCAAATGGCCGAGCAACAGCCAGTCGCCATCGTGCTCGCCATACGCCTTGCCCACCGCGCTATAAGGTTCATAAACCAGCCACTGGAAGGGCGTGCCGCTGCTGATCTGTAGGGTCTGGCAGGGTTCCGTCTGGCTTAAACAGGCGGAATTCTGCTCAACCAACAGGTTCAGCAAGGGCTCTGGGAGAGTGGCGCCGTTAGGGCTTGCCCTGAACTGTTGGGCGACGTCATCCAGGTTCTGAGTATCCACCAGTGGTTCCTGGCTCCAACGTTCGGTTTGCCTAAGCGAAAGTTCAATACGCCGAGCTAACTCAGGCTGCGATTGGGCAAATTCGCTCTCTACCAAGGCTTGCAAGGCCAGGATGCCCGGCTGGCCGAGTTGGTAGCGCAGGTAGTTAACATCAAACGTCTCGGCTGTTGTGCGGCCATCCAGCAACCGCTTGATTTGCTGCTCGGCAACCCAGTGGCGCATATCTGCCAGCGGCGTGTTAACCACGATCAACACAAGGGCCACCAGCAGGGCCAAGCCAACGTTGGCGCGCTGTAGGCTGGGAAGTGCTGCCTGGCGGCGCCACAGCAGAAGCAGGCTGTAGCTTACGGTAAATGCCGCTGTTAGCACTTGCAGCAGGGCAGCCCATAGCCTGTCCAGGCTAAGGCCGTATTGATCTATACGCAGCCAGAGCGCCCAGGCGGCCAGCACGCTACCCACCGGCAGCAGCACAACGGCCAGCAGGATAATGCGGCGTAGCCAGGTGGGATAGGGGGGTAAGCCATGCGCTTGATGAAAGACCGCGTTGAAGAACAGCAGCAGGGTTAACATCAGCGCCATTAATATGCAGGAGGCTCTGCCTGTATTCCAGACGGGCTGCACGCCGGTAAAAAGGAGCATGGCAAAAAATAGCAGAATGATAAGGGCTACTAGCGGCAGTAACGCTTTGATAAGTGCCTCGCTCATCTGCCGCACGCTTTGAATTAGGCGAAAGCGGTTACGAATCATCACCAGCGTTAAACCGATCACCAGCCAAGTGACGGGGTAAATAAACACGGGTTCACTGAAAAGCGTCTCAAAAAAGCTCACGCCAATAGCTGAAAACAGCGTTGCCCCCAGCAATAATAGGCCCCAAAACACGCCAATAAACAGCGTTAATTGTGAAAGCGTCTGGGTGAATTCCCAGGAGTAATTCAGCAGCGGTGAATAGGCGGTAGGCCAGGTTCTGCTAGTGGCGCCACTCCGAAAAAAAAGCGCCAGGATGAAAAGCGCTACGCCAAGCGATATACAAAAGGCAAACGTGAACGGATGCCGTGCCCACGCTAGCGGTTCGGGCGTCTGCTCTACCCAGCCAAGGTGCCAGCCCAACCAAAACAACAGCGGGGCCAGCAATAGCGGGAGAAAATTGAGGCGATCACGTAGCCGCTCCATTCCGATTAGATAAAACGCGGGCAGGGCGATTGCTACGGTATAAAGCGCCTTGAGCCAGCGCTGGTCAGCGGCCAGCCAGTGCTCATGCTCAATCGCCAGATGAAGGGCCAGCAGCGCAATCCCTTGTACAACGGCCAGCAAAATCAAGCCCGCACGGGTGGGCTTGTCCAGCGTATTTGCACGATGATCATCCATGACAGTTGTCCGCAGGTGAGGTTGGCGTAATAAAATTTACGTTGCTTTAAACATAATCAGGGTAGCGTTGGATTAAATAACAACATCACCATGACAGGGAAATGGAAATGTATCGAATATTACTGGTTCTTTGCAGAGAAGTACGTTGCCAATGGCGGAACGCTATTCCGCCGTGCTTTCTTAACTGCCTCTGTTAACATTCGTGGCTTGTCGCCTGCCATGTTGGAAAGGGCGTTTGAAATGCCACTGGGAATTACTAATGAGCCATCCACAACCCAATAATCCGTTACATGGTTTAAGCCTTGAAAAGATCTTGACGCGTTTGGTTGAGCGTTACGGCTGGGACGGCTTGTACGCAGAGATCAACGTGAACTGCTTCTTCAACGATCCTTCTATTAAGTCGTCGTTGAAATTCCTGCGTAAAACGCAGTGGGCACGGGATAAAGTAGAAGCGCTGTATATCAATACCTTTACGGGTTAACGCAGAAATAAGTGTAGCGGCGGAGTGGGCTATGAGGTTTACGCTCCTCGCGCCGTTTATGTGGCCATTGAGAATAAAAAATACATTGTAGCTTGTCGATTTCTCTCACGCTCGAACGACTAGTGATAGTTCGCTCATGCAATCACAGACCGTTTGAAGTATTGGCTTTCGTGAGGAAATTGATGATGATTACTATGTATGGATTTGGAAAAGTAACGCCGCAAGTGGTGGGGATTACGAGGGATTTACGTGTGCTGTGGGCACTAGAGGAGTGCGAGCTGCCTCATCAGGTTAATGGGCTTGATGATGTCGCTGGGGAGCTACATAGCGCTGATTATTTGGCAATCAATCCCTTTGGCAAAGTACCCGCAATTGACCATGATGGCGTGATCA
>NZ_JBQSUZ010000028.1:0-12347 GCF_052375975.1 Halomonas sp. TP35
CGCTTCGGTCAGCCATGCCCAGGAACTCGCGACTGAGTGGCTATGGCAATACAATAACGAGCGGCCCCATACCGCTATCGGTGGCGTCCCTCCCCGGCAGCTACTGATGACAGCTTAAGTTTCTACGAATAGCTGCTTCGTAAAATGGGGGGATTACACGATGCTGGTCTGGCCATCCACTTCCAGTTTGGGCAGTGAGACGCGCAGGGCGATCAGCGTGATCAGGCCCAATACGGTCATTCCCATAAACGCACTCCGCCAGCCAATGGTTTCACCGATATAGGTGGCCAGGGGGACGCCGCCGATATTGGCAAGGGTCAGGCCAGAGAACATGGCGGCAACGGCGCTGGCACGTTTTTCCGGAGGCACTAGCTGAGTGGCGACCACGGCACCGACCCCGAAAAATGCGCCGTGGTTGAATGAGGTGACGATACGGCCTACCAGCAAGGTGGTGTAGCTATCAGACATGGCCGAGATCAGGTTGCCAATGGTGAACAGGCTCATGGCCAGCAATAGCAGGCTCCGGCGCGGCATTTTTGCAAAGCCCAGCGTCAAGATCGGCGCACCCACCACTACACCGAAGGCGTAGGCGCTAATCAGCATACCGGCGGTGGGGATGCTCACGTCCAGGTCGCCAGCTATTACCGACAACATGCCCATGGGCGAAAACTCCGTTACACCGATCCCGAATGCTCCCAGCGATAGTGCCAGTAGGGGCAGGTTAAGTTTCATCAGGTTGTCTCTCTTTGGTTTGTACATTCGCAGAATATACGGTACGGCTATACTTGGATAAATGGGTGTTATTGATAATCAGTTTTGCATAAGATTCACAAGTGAAGCTAACGCGCGGCTCAGTCCGCAGGCAGGAGGCAAGCGCATGGAGAACAGACGGGCGGATAGAGCCGCCGAGATGGAAACCTTTCTGGCGGTGGCCTGCGCCGAGTCGTTTAGCGGGGCCGCACGCGAGCTGGGGCAAACGCCCTCGGCGGTGAGTCGCTTGGTCAGCCGTATTGAACAGCGTCTAGGCGTGCGGTTGGTGGTGCGAACTACGCGAAGCCTGCGGCTGACCCGAGAAGGGGAGGATTATGCCCTGGCTGCACGGCGCATTCTGGCGGATCTTAACCAGACGGAAACCGCTATTGCCGATAGAGGCAGCCCTCGGGGGCTGGTGCGAGTCAGTGCGGCGACGGCTCATGGGCGTCTGTCCATTGTGCCGCTGTTACCGGAGTTTCTAGCGCGTTACCCGGATATCACGGTGGATGTGCATCTTAGTGATGAGGTGTCGGATGTGGAAGGGGGGTATATCGATGTGGCAATCCGCTTCGGTCCATTACCTGACAGTCTGCTCAGTGCCCGCCGTTTGGGGGAAACCGGCCGCCGTGTGATTGCGTCACCGGCTTACTTACAAAAGCACGGCTATCCAAAGACCCCAAGCGATCTTACGCAGCATAACTGTATGGACTTTAGCTTTAGGCGTATCGAGCCGGGTTGGCCGTTCCGCGTTGATGGCGAGGAGATCATGCTGCCGGTAGATGGCAACGTAAACGCCAACAATGGCGAAACCCTGGTGCAGCTGGCTCTGCAGGGCGTGGGTATTACCCGATTGGGCGACTTCCTTATCGTCCCGGAGCTGGACTCGGGGCGGTTGGTGAGCCTGCTGGATGATTATAACCCCGGCGATACCGAGGTGATTCATGCGGTATTTATCGGCGGTAAGACTATGCCAGCGCGAGTGCGGGTGTTTGTCGATTATCTGGTGGAGAAGATGGCGGAGAGTAACAGCGACATCGATGCCAGATACTCAGTTGACTGTGGCTAACCAAGCACTCCAGCGAGAAAGCCCATGAATGCGGTGTTATATTAGATATACTTGAATGACTGCTGCTTGGCCGAAACCAGCCAAGTAAAACGTGTGCTTCCTCACCTAATTTCCCCTCCAAAAGCCCCATACCTATGCCTTCTGATGGTAGTAGCTGAAAAACGGTTCTGAATCATATTGCTGCCCACAGCTAACATCTTAGGTTTCACTCGTACCTTGGCGTGATCGACTCATAACCTCTATGTTGTCTTAAAGACAAGGGGAACGATTATGCTCAATAATCTCGCCAACAAGCTGGGCCTTCGGACGGATCCGACTATTTTTTTCACCTCTGCAGGCATCATGGTCCTGTTCCTGGTGGCGCTGTTGATTGCACCGGGCGCGATAGGGAGTGCCTTTGGTGCGGGGCGGGAGTGGGTGGTTACTAACCTTGGCTGGTTTTTTATTTTAGGGGTGACCAGTTGGGTGGCGTTTTTGCTGTGGGTGGCAATTAGCCGTTACGGGGCAATTCGCTTGGGCGGTAACGACGCAAAGCCTGCGTATAGCAACATTTCCTGGTTCACCATGCTGTTTGCGGGCGGTATCGGCACGGTGTTGATGTTCTGGGGGGTTGCCGAGCCTATTTCCCACTTCTCTACGCCGCCAAGGCCGGGTATCGAACCCTTTTCGGTAGAAGCCGCCGACGATGCCATGAGCTTTTCGATTTATCACTTGGGGCTGCATACTTGGGCGATTTTTGCCATGCCGGGGCTGGCGTTTGCGTACTTTATCTACCGTTACAACCTGCCGATGCGTTTTAGCTCCGTGTTCTACCCGTTGCTGGGCGAGCGCATTTACGGCCCTGTCGGTAAAACCCTCGATATCTTTGCCATTCTCGGCACGTTGTTTGGCGTGGCGGTTTCCATTGGCTTGGGCACTCAACAGATCAATGCAGGGTTAACCGAACTGTTTGGTGTGCCAGATGCGGTGTTTAGCAAGGTGGTTATTATCGCTGTGCTGACCACCGTTGCTGTGGGGTCGATTGTGGCGGGGCTGGATTCCGGTGTGAAGCGGCTTTCCAATATCAATATTGGCATGGCGGTTGGCTTGCTGGTGTTTGTGCTGCTTACCGGCTCGACCGTATTTTTGTTACGTGCCGTTGTTGAAACCTTTGGCTTGTACATCACTAATCTATTGCCGATGGCGTTCTGGAATGACACCTTGGCCCGCTATACCAGTACTGATGGCAGCGGCTGGGGGTGGCAGGGCAGTTGGACGGTATTCTATTGGGCCTGGACGGTGACATGGTCGCCTTTCATCGGCATCTTTGTGGCACGTATCTCCCGCGGGCGCACCATCCGTGAATTTGTGCTGGGTGTGCTGTTCGCGCCTTCCATCTTTACGCTGGTGTGGTTTGCGATCTTTGGTTGGTCGGCCATGGAGATTGATGGCATTGGCGCAGCGGCTCGCGAGGCAATGGGGGACCAGGCGGGTGCCTTGTCCGCCGCCGTGGCTGAAAGCATTCCGCTCGCCATGTTCGCGTTTTTTGATAACTTCCCAGCGGCTACGTTAATCCAGGGCTTGGCGGTGGTTATCGTGGCAATTTTCTTCGCTACTTCGTCAGATTCTGCGTCGTTGGTGGTCGATATGCTGTGTACCGGCAGCGCCGACCCTGGCCCTTGGCATCAGCGCGTATTCTGGGGTGTTTCGGAAGGCATGCTGGCCGCTATGCTGATTGTGCTGGCGGGCGATGCGGGGCTTACCGCACTACAAGAGGTAATTACCGTGGTCGGTTTGCCCATGTTTATCCTGGTGTTTGTCATGATGTTATCGCTGCTGCGCGGCCTTTCTCATGAGGACCTTACCAAAGTGAAAGTAGGCAGCCCGCCCAAGCCCGAGAAGCTGAACGAATAACCTTACGAAATGGCCACACAGAAAAATGCCCGCTGATGGCTCAGCGGGCATTTTGTGTAGCGTTCGGAAGTTTAATCTTCCCTGTTCGCACGTTATCAATATTCGAGCCAGCAGTCGTTGAGTTGTCACGTAGTTAGAACAGCAAACTATTTAAAACGGCAGAACGCCGCTAAAACCAATTCCTAGTACAGCGATCACGACAACCACGACAACAATAACGGTAGTAGAAGGCATATTTACATTCCTTGTAAGGGTGGAGAGCCTTTAAGCCTAGTGCATGGGTGGCTTTTTCGCACATGGCGAGGCGAATGTACCGATACGGAATGATTAACCAGTGGGCTGATTAAGGGGCTGAAGCCAATTAGGAACTGAAGTAGAAGCTGAAAGTAGAAATTAAACGTAGCAACGAACAGAGGAAAGTAGAGGCTTAACCCATTAGCGCCCAGCAGAAGTGCTGGGCGCTAAGATGACTACTGCAGGCACGTTAAGGCTATGCTGGTTTTCCGCAGCTACAGTTGTGACCGCAGCCCGTGGAGCCGTCTGTATGGGCAATAGCACACGCCTCGGAGCAGAATTTCTGACCATCTTTCTCAATGGATTGGTCGTCCACGGAACAGTCGCATTTCGGGCAAGCACACTGTTGTTCAGCCATATTGCACCTCCTGTGTTGGTAACGTCAACATAGACCCGGCTCCCAGTGTTATGTAATTGCGTTAGTGATTTATAGTTCCAGCTCGGCGTAGCGTTCCTCCATAAAGTCCAGCAACACGCGCACTGAGGGAAGTAACTCGCGGCGTGCGAGGTAAACCGCGTGAATCACCTCTTGGCGTAGTTCCCATTCCGGTAAAACAAGCGTCAGCTGGCCGGAATCAATGGCGCCCGGCAGCACCAGCTTGGGCATTTGCGCAATACCAATGCCTGCTAGCGTGGCATGGTAAAGGGCGGTCATATCGGTGGTAATAAAGCGTGGCGTATGCTCAATAACCTCGATGTGTTCGTCGCGCTGTAATCGCCAAGCGTGCTGTTCAACGGGCCTTGCGCGGCTGATACTGGGAAAGCGGGCAAGGTCGCAGGGCGCTTTCGGCTTCCCATAGCGGCTGAGCAGTTTCGGGCTGGCCACCAGGCACTGGCTGCTTGCTGATAGCACCTTGTGGAACAGGTCGCTATCTTCAAACGGTAGAGGGCGGGCACGAATAGCAATATCAATACCTTCCGTCAGGGGGTCTACATGGCGGTTGGTGGCTTCCAGGTGAATATGTACCTGGGGGTAGAGACGCATGAAATCCGCCAGCATCTTGCTGACATGAAAGTTAAGTAACCCGGTGGGGCAGCTAAGCCGTATGATGCCGCAAGGCCCAGACTGGCTCTCTTCAATCACCTGCTGGGCAGCCTCAACTTCTTCCAGCATGGCTTTACAGTGCAGGTAATAGCGCTGGCCGATATCGGTCATACGCAGATGCCGTGTTGAACGGTGGAGTAGCAATACCCCTAATTGTTTTTCGAGCTCCCCAACGTGTCGGCTAAGCTTTGACTTGGCGATGCCCAAGGCGCGCCCAGCGGGTGCAAAGCCTTCGTGGTCTACCACTTGGACAAAATAGTACAGGTCGTTGAGATTGGGGATTGCCATTATCGTTCTCAAATTGAAACGGTGTGTTGTGATTTTCCCATCTAATCACCGAGCAGACGACCGTCTACACTCAGTTTTGTAAGACGCAAGGCCAACCGGAGCTGCCAATGGTGATGGCTCCATTAACTGAGTGCTAGGAGAGGATCATGTCAAAACCTTACGTTCGTCTAGATAAAGATAACGCCGCCGTATTGTTGGTTGATCATCAAGCGGGCCTGCTTTCACTGGTGCGCGACATTGAACCTGACCGTTTCAAAAATAACGTGTTGGCCTTGGCTGATACAGCAAAGTACTTCGGTTTGCCCACTATCTTGACCACCAGTTTTGAAAATGGCCCTAACGGCCCGTTAATGCCTGAGTTAAAAGAGCGCTTCCCCGACGCGCCTTACATCGCTCGCCCTGGCCAAATTAACGCGTGGGACAACGAAGATTTCGTTAAAGCCGTTAAAGCGACCGGTAAAAAGCAGCTGATTATCGCGGGCATCGTTACCGAAGTGTGTGTTGCCTTTCCGGCACTTTCTGCCCTGGAAGAAGAGTTTGACGTGTTCGTGATCACCGATGCATCCGGCACCTTTAATGCCATGACGCGCGATGCTGCCTGGGACCGTATGTCAGCCGCCGGTGCGCAAATGATGAGCTGGTTTGGCGCGGCGTGTGAGCTTCACCGCGACTGGCGCAATGATGTTGAAGGCCTGGGCACCTTGTTCGCTAACCACATTCCCGATTATCGCAACCTGATGAACAGTTACAGCACGCTGACGAGCAAGTAATCACGAGTAACCACTGGCGGCGGAATCTGTCGCCAGTGGCTTATCTCCCACTTGGGGCAGCAAGGCAGGTTTATCTTCACCGATAACGGTTACTACGCCATAAAACATAACGATAAAGCCGGGCCGTCTTGCCTACGCTATTTTTGAGGAGTGCAGCACATGAGTTGGATGCCGACGATTGAACCCCAATGCCCTTCAGCGGGTGGTCTGAAGGATATCGAGACGCTGATTATTCCCCGTGCGCGTGACCTGGGCGGCTTTGAAGTGCGCCGCGCATTGCCTGCGCCCAAGCGGCAGATGGTCGGCCCGTTTATTTTCTTCGATCAAATGGGGCCTGCCGAGTTCTTAACGGAAGGTGGAATCGATGTTCGCCCTCATCCGCATATCGGCCTGGCCACCGTTACGTACCTTTATAAGGGTGAATTTCAGCACCGTGATAGCCTGGGCACCAACCAAATGATCTATCCAGGAGAGGTCAACTGGATGGTGGCCGGCAATGGCGTGACGCATTCAGAGCGCACCAGCCCTATTACCCGTCGGCAGCCAACCCATTCGCTGTTTGGCATTCAAACCTGGGTAGCGTTGCCTGAAGAACACGAAGATAAACCCGCCACCTTTGAGCACCAGGGCCAGGACGCACTGCCGCTACTGCAGGGTGAAGGCAAAGAGGTGCGCTTGATTCTAGGCACGGCGTGGGGTGAGAAAGCGCCCGTACAGACCTTCTCGGACATGTTTTATGCCGATGCTAGCTTGATGCCGGGCGCTAAATTGCCACTGCCTGATAACCATGAAGACCGAGGTGTTTATATTACCTCGGGCAGCGTGATTATCGCCGGTGAAGTGTTTGAGGAGGGCCGGATGATGGTGTTCCGCCCAGGCGACCCGATTACCGTTACGGCAGGCGAGCGCGGCGCACGTTTAATGCTGCTGGGCGGCGAGACGCTTAACGGCCCGCGCTACGTGTCCTGGAACTTTGTCGCCTCTTCCAAAGAGAAGCTTGAAGCTGCCAAGGAAGCATGGATTGAAGGCGACTTTGAACATGGCCGCTTCCAACTGCCACCTGACGACAATAGCGAATTTGTTCCTTTCCCAGGCCAGCCGGGTAATTAAAGGCCTGACTACTTTCTACCTCGTTTGAAAAAAGCATAAAAAAGCTCGCATGAGGGAATGCCTCAGCGAGCTTTTTTTACAGCGTTTTACGAGCGGCTATCGCGCAGCTTTGGGTTACAGAGTGATGACACCGATAAGGTAGCCAAACAGCAGTAATACCAAGCTGAAGACCCACATAATGCCGAAGGAGTACCGGATATGTTTGCCCATTTCCAGCCCGGCAAGCTGTAACGCTAACCAAACGGCCGGAGCAAGCGGGCTAACAAAGGTGCCGATAATATTACCGATCACCATCGCGTACGCGGTTGAAACCGCCGGAACCCCAGCATTGCCGACCACTTCAATCACAATAGGCAAAAAGGCGAAGAAGTACGCATCGGTGCTAAGAATAAGATCAAACGGTACGCCAAAAATGCCGATCAATATATGCATATAGGGCACCACGGCTGCCGGTAGTATCGCCACGATATCCGCCGATAACTCGCTCAGCATATTGGAGCCATTAAGAATCCCGAGGAAGGTGCCCGCAGCAATAATAATGGTAGCCATAACAAGGGCATTGGGCGCATGGCGTTTGATGCTCTGCATCTGCCCATCCATCTGGGGAATGTTAACCGGTAGTGCCAAGGCAACACCGATCATAAAGATCAGCGCGGGCGGCAAAGTATCCATGGTAAGCGCAACGACAACCGCGAATAACAACAGCGCATTAAAGGCCATTTTCCAGCCGGGCACCTTGTCGGCGGCTGGCTGTGTTTTGAAGGTTTCCTGAATATTGGCGGTAGCTGTGTCATTCAAGGCAGCGTCAGCGTCGAGTGAAGGCAGGCGCTTGATACGACGATTTTCACGCAGGCCTAATACCACTGCCAGTGCGAGTAGAAGGACCAGTGCAAATATCTGCAGGGGAATAAGCGGGCGCCATAACTCGCTTGGGCTCATACCGAGTACTGAACCAATTCGGGCGAGCGGGCCAGCCCAGGGAAGCATATTCATAATGCTGGCGCCCAAACCGACCAGCAGTAACAGCAGGTAAGGGCTCATACGCAGGCGCTGGTAGGTAGGTAGAAGTGCAGGAATGGTCAGTAGAAAAGTGGTGGCTCCGGAGCCATCCAAGTGGGCAATACTGGCAACCAGCGCGGTGGCTACGGTAATGCTAACCACATTGCCTTTGGATACCGACAGCACCTTGCGAATAACCGGTTCAAAAAGCCCCGCATCCTGAAGGATACCGAAGAACAGAATGGCAAACACAAACATGACAGCGACAGGGATAACGCGTGCGAAGCCTTGCTCATAAAACATCGCGATATCATCAATACCAAAACCGGTAACAATGGCGGCAACAATAGGCACAAGGACGAAGGCCACCAGGGGCGATACGCGTCCGCTTAACAGCATGGCTACAATAGCAGCGATAGCGGTCAGGCCCGCTAGGCTTAGCGACATTTTCAGCTCCTTGAGCGTGAATTTCAATCCAGGATACTTCACTACTTCCTAAATTAAACTAATGGTTAATAAACTAAAGTCGCGCGGATTATGGTGACTCTGTTTTGGGTGCACAACCTAGACTTTATGCTTAGTCGTCTTGTAAGCGCCGATATTTAAGCGAGCGATTTTGCACAAACAGAGAGACGATGAACGGACTGGTACCTGGTAATCAGGGTTTATAGGGAGCGGCTTAAGGCAAGGCCTAACTGGCTGAAATAGCGTTGGAAAGCAGTATTGATGTGCTGACGGGCGCTGCCTTGGGGGTAAAGACCAAGTTCAGCTTCTGGGGTGGCTTTGGTGCCCTTAACCAAAAAGTGATTCTTGATCGGCGCGTCCTGCACAAAGGCTTCAAACGCGCGGGCGCATAGCTCTTCCGGTTTGCTGTAATACACTTGTCCCAGCTTGCGGTCCATGGTTACCGAGTGCTGAAAAAGTTCGCTGGGCTGCTTGCCGCCGGGTTGTAGCAGAATGGCCGTAAAGCAATCCATGAGGCGCTGGTTAAGCGGGTGCACAATAGGCGGCGCATCAGCCAACCAGGCGGCTGATGCAAATATATCGCGAGATAGCCCCGTGAAACACTTTTGCGCAATGTAGTGATCAAAGGCATGAAACCACTCGTGGGCAATACTGCCAGGCCCCGCGTTCTTGGCCAGCGCAAAGCTGCGCTGGGCAGGGTCGTAATGGGCGGCAACGCCGGGCCGCCCGCCGCTGCCATACTGCAATGCCAGTGAACCGCGTAATGACACCAGCGTTTCGGGGCCTTGTAGAATCAACATCAAATCGCACAGCGCATCATGAAACAGCTCCGCTGCACGGTTGCGCTCAGTAGGGGTTACCCAGCGGCCAATTTCGATGGAGCGAAAATCGAACTGGCGCCGAACAAGCGCAAAGCTGCTGGGCTCCTGCTGGCGATGAGACGGCCCGTTGCGATAAAACGTTCGTGCGTCGATACTCACGGCGCGCTTACCTGTTGGCTATCGGTAAAGGTATTCAAGCTAGACAGCCTGAGGATTAGGCTCTGTCTGAAAAGTGTCTGCGCTCGACAATACGGCGTTAAAAATTGGCTCAAAATACTCATTTACACATGTAAACTCCGTTTTTTCGCCAATTTTTGCCTTGTCTTGTCTTCGCTCGTCGACTTTTCAGACAGACCCTAGTGCTGAATCCTTGCCTCCCTGGCTTGAATAAAGAAGTCACGTAAACGTTTCAGGGACTCTTCATCCCAGCCGGGTGGTTCGGAAAGCGCGGCCCAAGCATCAATATAGTCTTCCGCCGCAATTTCATGGCCAAAGCCTGGCGGGGCGCTTTCGGTAGTAAGGTCTACCAATAATTGCAGCATTGTTACCACAGGATACCAGCGCAGATCGGGTGAAACATCGGGACCACGCGGTGAGTACATCCAGTCTGGTTCACGCCAGAAGGAAGCGGGTTCAAAAAACGTAATGGGGTCGCTGGCATATTGCAGGTAGGCAATACGAAAATTTCCCCATTCTCCCGGTACGTCTTGAAGCCCCTGCGTTTGGTTCATAAAGCGCACTACCGAGCCATCGCGAAACCTGGGTAGCCAAGCTGGCGAGCCGGGGTCACGGTCAGCCGTAATGCGTTTCCATGTGTCGCTTCGGAAAGGCGGGCCGGCCCATAGCGCTCCATTAAAGGGATCATCAATAATATCGTAGAGATCAAACGAAAGATCCGAGTTAAGTGCGCCCAGGCTGAGCCCAAACAGGTACAGCCGAGGGCGCTCGTCACTGGGAAGGCTGGACCAATAATCATAGACCACTGCAAATAACGCCCGGGCATTTTCGACGCCATAATCGGCTTCAGAAATTAGCGATAGATGGCTGGGCAGATAGGAGTATTGGGCCGCTATCGTGGCAATGTCGCCGCGGTGTAGGTATTCCACTGTATCCTGCGACCCCGGGTCTATCCACCCACGCCCTGTTGGTGTTGCTAATACCAAGACAGAACGCTCGAAACCGCCTACTCGGATCAGTTCTTCCAGCGCGAGTTCGGCTCGCTCGGTAGGCGTTTCAGCAGCATTAAGACCCACATATACACGGACAGGGTCAGGAGCTTCTTCGCCCAGAAAGTCACCGATTTGCGCGCCGCTTGGGCCTTCGGTCACAAAGCGCCGGCCACGGCTGCCTAACGCTTCCCAGCTAATTAATGACTCTGCGCTGCCAGGCTTTAGAGGGTCTTCAGGCGGAGAAAGGTCGCTTTGCATAAGCTCATCTACCTGCTGAAACGAGCGGTCGGCCACCTTTAGCGCATACGAAAAAATAACGCCTTCGATAACGAGCCAAAACAGCGCAATAGCGGCGATCGTGCCCAGCACATAGGCCACTCGGCGGGGCAAAATATAAGCCAACTTACGTGAAAGTAGCCGGAAGGTACGCCTGAAAAGCAGCGCCATAAGCATTAAAAACGCAAAGACACCCAAGGCAATTAAGGCAATGGAGAAGGGGTGTGTGCCGCTAACGGGTTCCATCTCCATGAGTTGGCGAATACTATTTTGCCATTCGGCGGCTCGCCATAAAAAAAGAGCGGCGATGCTCAGGGATACCGCGGCGGCTAACCAGTGAAAATACGTTTCCAGCCGCGCATTGGGGGCAGGTAAATGGAGGTAACGCCAAAGCCCATGCCCCATCACTCCCAACGCATAGCCCGCGGTAAAACTTAGCCCCGACACGATGCCTTGCGCGATGAGTGGGCGAGGTATAAGGCTTGGCGTTAGCGAAAACGCAAAGAAGAGCGTGCCCAGTACCAGGCCCACGCCTGAAAAGCGCGTTAGGTGTGAAGTAATCCACTGTTGTTGACTTCTGAGTTTCATTACTTACCTGCCGACCGTTATCAAGCGTATCAAAGAATGGTGTTCAAACGCAGCATGCGTTATAGCGTATATCAGAAATAGTTGCGGAGTAAAACGCTACATAAGTCTTTTTAAGAGGCGCCTCAGTGGACTTTCTCAAAGTGTGATGAAAAGATTTTAAACAAGCTTTGAGGAAGTCCTTATAGGAGTGGCGACGGTGATTTATACTAAAGGATAGCTTTGAAATATAAATGGTTGATCACAAGGAACGCCTTGGCTAACGATGTGCAGGAGCTATATGGAAGTTAAGCGGCGTACAATATTATTCGAAAGAGCTTGTGCAAATGCGATCATGGCTGTCCAACTCTTTCCCAGCTCCATAGGAGAAGGTGCGCCTTAACCTATTATAGGCAAGCCTTGGACAGGCGTGAGGCTAGCTAAAAACAGCTATCCCCTTGTGCATGATGTAATATCTACTCACCTGCGGCAGTTTCAATCCAGGTTTGAAACGATGCTTTTATTGATATACTGGTTAAAAGATAATTTTCTTCTGTTGTTATTATTTAATAGGTGGTGTTGTCGGACAATATATCTATGCTGCTGTGTATCTTGTTCTTTTTATGTGAATTTTTTTATTTTGTTGGGCGTTTAATATTAGGCCGGAAGATGAGCTTTTGTGGGCGCTTTAAGATCCATGGTAGCCACATAGCGCAAGGACAGCGTATTAAGGAAGAGCAGATAAGGATATTTGTGGTACACAAGGAAGCATGAACAGGATGTTCGTGGTGTAGGATTATGGAGGAACTAATCATCCCCGGCCAGCAATGGCCG
>NZ_JBQSUZ010000029.1:0-11246 GCF_052375975.1 Halomonas sp. TP35
GGCGTTATCGGCATGCTTTTCGCTCTCTTTGTTCTGGTCCTTTCTCATCAATATATCTACAACAGGCATAGCGCATCGTCCTTGGCCAGAAAACAAAAGAGAACGCATAAATTGATGTGACGATGTACTACGTAAACGTCGTCAGCATTACCCTTTATCCTGCCAACCGTTAGATAGAATAACGGCAAACAATTTAATCATTCCATCCATTTAGAGTGCCTTAGTAGCGCGATTTATCATATTACAAACATAAAATGCTTTTCATTGGCGCATGAATGCAGCAGATAAAAACATTACGCTTAATTTCTCACTGCTATTCCTACGATTACCTGGCTTTATTACCGCTGTGTGCCAAGGGAAAACGGCATTTCCAGGCTTTGTACGAAAACTGCTTCAATCAATCAGCGGCAGGTTAATGTTGGCAACGGTGATGTAATGAATATGCGTAGCGTCAGCCAATCTGCAATAATACGCCATCGGTTACCTAACCTTTCGCTGTTTGGATCAAGGAGAGAATGACATGCGTCTGCTACTCGCCCTACTACTGCCGTGGCTTCAGTTCTTTACGATCGGCCGTCCGTTTGCCGGGCTTATCTGCCTGATACTCCAGATTACTATCATTGGCTGGATACCCGCAGCGATCTGGTCTGTCTATGCTTTGAGCCAATATCAAACCGATAAGAAGATTCGTAACGCTTCCGGCAGATAGTCATCCTGCCAAGTACCTTAACTACCCCGCCCAGAAGGCGGGGTAGTGCTTTATGGCACCCACACACGCGCTACCCTTTCTCTCCTGACAATTCCAAACCTCGAAAGTCCCCCTCAAAACGAAAAAGTGAAACGTCCTGTTCCATAACGGGGTAACGACAGCGCATCATTTTTTTGCCAATATGAGAAGAAATCTCATATAAAACTTTTTCTCATAAAAGGAATACCCATGAAGCCCACGATTCTCGTCACGACACTGCTTGTCACAGCGGTTAGCTCTGTTGCTCATGCCCAGGAACGTATTGCCACCTTTGATTTAGGCAGCCTGGACACACTGGATGCACTGGGTGTTAGTGACCAAATCGTGGGTATTCCCAAACAGATTCTGCCCGACTACCTGTCAACCTATAACGACGACGCGTATACCGACCTTGGCGGCTTACGCTCTCCTGACCTTGAAGCCGTCGCCGCAAGCGAGCCCAGCCTTATCCTTTACACCGGCCGTCAAGGCGAGTGGGAATCTGAGTTTGAAGAGATCGCCCCGGTGCTCAATACCAGCCTACAAGGCGATGATTACCTGGTAGCCTTTGACGACAACGTGCGACAGCTAGCCAGTCATGCCGGTGTTGAAGAGCGTGCTGAAGAGGCACTAAAAGAGCTGCATGCCGATATTGAAAACCACCGCCAAGCGCTGGACGAAGCGTTGCGCGTACTGGTAGTTACCTCCAACGACGGCAACCTGGGGTTGAACACCCATCCGGTCGTACACGACGTACTGGGTATCCAAACGTTAGAAATGCCGGATAGTGTTACCAGCATAACCCGCGGTAGCCGCACCTTTACGCCGCTGACGATGGACGCCATTGGTGAGATCCAACCCGACGTATTGCTGGTGGTTGACCGCAGCGCCGCCATTGGTAACGAGGCCGCTGATACCAATGCGCTAGAGCAAGCGCTAGCAGACGCGGGCACGCCTGATACACGCCTGGTCGTACTTACCCCAGCCCTTTGGTACTTATCAGGCGGTGGCCTGCAGAGTCTGAAACTGCAAATTGATGAGGTAGTTGAAGCACTATAAGCATCTACCACGATGCATGACCAAGCCCCCGTGTCGCTAGACCGGGGGCTTTTCATTTGGTATCAATGCTTAACGTATAAAATGGAGCTCACCAGTCACCCGGGCGGCGTATGTCCGTTGGTTTGGCGACCAACGTGCCCATTTATTGTGATGAGTCGTTTTGACGTATAACGAAGTACTGCCCGCCGCAGGCGCCTCCAATAGTGCCGTGCGCCTTTATCCACATGGCTTGCCGAACTGGTAAATGCCGATTGGGTCGATTAAGCAGCGCGCTCGACAAGGTTTTACTTGGCCTCTAGCTGCGCATTCACAATCGGCGTAAGATAGATAGGCTGCTATGCAGCAATGTTCTCAGGGCGGGGTGAAAGTCCCCACCGGCGGTGATGGTACCTTTCCAAACGAAAGCGGCCTAAGCCCGCGAGCGCTCTCACTGGCCTGCCCGTGAGAGGTCAGCAGATTCGGTGAGAAACCGAAGCCGACGGTGATAGTCCGGATGAAAGAGAACGGTATCCACTCAACGGCGTTATTCCACGGTGAAAGCCCCTTGGAGGCGTACGTTATGCCTATTGGCGGATGCCGAATGCCCTGATTCTGGTAACACTTATCCAAGAGAATGACCATGAATCAGACCTTTCCTTTAACACTCTCCTCACATACCACGTCCCAGCGCATTGCGTTTATCCAGGGCCATTGGCACAACGATATCGTCGGCCAGGCCTACCAGGCGTTTATTGAGGAAGTGGAGCGCAACGGCTTATCTGCGGACCAAGTGGATACATTTACCGTTTCAGGCGCCTATGAAATTCCGCTGCAAGCCAAGGTACTGGCCGAAAGCGGCCGCTATGGCGCGATTGTCGGTGCTGGCTTCGTGGTAGATGGCGGCATCTATCGCCACGACTTCGTCGCCCACGCGGTCATCGACGGCATGATGCGCGTCCAGCTCGACACCCAAGTGCCGGTCATTTCGGTGGTGCTCACGCCGCACCATTTCCATGAGCACAGCACCCATCACGACTTTTATTTCCAGCACTTCCTGGCCAAAGGCAAGGAAGCCGCCAGTGCGTGCCTGAACACCATGGAAAACCTGCACCGCGCCCGCAAGCTTAGCGACGCGTGATCGTTATCCTGGCCCGGCGAATGCCGGGCCAGGAGCCCCATCAGCGAACATGATCCTCTGCTTGATTCTCCTACTCTACTCACGCTGGTTCACATCCAACAAATAGCTATAAAACGCGGTATTGCGCTGCCAGCCAAGTGCTCCATACAGACGCTGCGCGCGCTTGTTCTCCACCTGCGTCATCAATACCAGCCTTGTAACACCGTGGTCTTGGGCCAAATCGGCGGCAGCGCTCATTAACGCCCGGCCTACGCCTTGGCTGCGATACTCAGGCAGCACGTAAAGATCGTTCAACGTCCATCGCGCATTCATGCCTACCGTAGATAAGCCGGGAAAAAGCTGCACAAACCCGCTGATTTTTCCCTGCGCCTCTTCACTCACTAGAATGAACGAGTCGCCCAACCCAAAGCGTTGGCTTAAAAAGTAGCGAGCGCCCTTTAGGTCGCTTTGTTGCTGATAAAACTGGCGATAGTCATCCAGCAGTACGCTAAGCGCGTCCAAGTCATCAAGTACGGCAGCCCGAACGTTATTCACAGTGGCGCTCCTTAAAAAGAGGTGGGAATAGGCAAGTCTCTCGTTATAGTGGCTCTTGGTGAAGAACCAGTTTATTAAATAGCGAGGGAACCAGTGAAGCAGCGAACGCCGTCGAGTGAATGGCTTATTGATGCCTTGGTGCTACAGATGGGTACCCAAGGAACAACTACGCTGGTACATCAGCTTTACAGCGCGTTGCGCCGCTGGATTCAACACGGCGAACTGGCCACCGGGAGTCATTTGCCCTCTTCACGGCACCTGGCTCACGGCTTGGGTATCAGCCGTAATACCGTGCTGGCGGCGATGGATCGGCTGTTAGCCGAGGGGTTGATCATCTCTCGGCGAGGCGCAGGGATGTACGTGGCCAACCTGCCTAATCTACCGGCTCCACCCAAGCCACTTTTGGAAGCGGCGTTTAGCTACTCAGCACGCGGGCAGGCGCTGATTGATCGTTGCGGTACGCTAAGCCAGCATTATCAAGCGTTTGCGCCGGGCGTGCCGGGGCTGGATCTGTTCCCCCACGCTCAGTGGCAACGCCTTTTAAGGCGCCACTATCGCCAGACCGATACGGCATGGCTTTCCTATCAAACGCATGGCGGCTTGCCCGCGCTTAAAGAGGCATTGGGTGATTACCTGACGCTTTCCCGCGCAGTGCGCTGTCGCCCTGAGCAGATTGTGATCACGCAAGGCGCGCAGCAGGCGTTCGAGCTGGTGGCCCAGTTGCTGACCGATAGCGGCGACTCAGTGTGGATGGAAGAGCCCGGCTACGGCGGCGCACAAACCTGCTTTTTGGCAGCGGGACTGAACATTATCCCTGTGCCGGTCGATGAGGACGGGCTGAACCCGGTGTGTTGTCCGGCTAATACGCCTTCGCCGCGCTTGATCTACGTGACGCCCTCCCATCAATACCCGAGTGGCGTTACCATGCCGGTTCCACGACGTTTGGCCTTACTGGAATACGCAGCCAGGCACGGCGCCTGGGTCATTGAGGATGACTACGACAGCGAGTTTCGCTACGACACGCCGCCCACGCCGTCGCTTCAAGGTTTATCGGAACAGGCATCCGTCATCTATATCGGCACGTTCAGCAAGGTGCTCTACCCGGGGCTTAGGCTGGGTTATATCGTGCTGCCCGAGGCGTTGGCCGATACATTCCGGTTGGCTCACGCCCGCCTGCACCGCGAAGGCAACTATCCCATTCAGTCGGCGCTTGCTGAGTTCATTGCCAAAGGTGACTTTTCACGCCATATCGCCCGAATGCGCATTGGCTATCGCCAGCGTCAAGCCTGCCTGCGCCGTGCACTGGCTCCTGCTACCGAAGCTGGTTTAAAGCTCTCCTCCGGCCATGCAGGGATGCATCTGGTCGCCGAGTTGGATACTTTAAATCAGGAAGCGCGCTTGGTTGAACTGGCCCAACAGGCACACATTACGCTCTCCCCGCTATCTCGGTACTATCTGGGGCAGCCCCAGCGCGCAGGCCTTGTGCTGGGCTATGCGGGTCCGACGGAGGATGAGCTACTACGTGCGGGCCGCTGGCTCAGCCACGCATGGCTAAATCTAACATCGTTATAAATCCTGACATTTTTATAACTAAAACAGGGGAATCACTATGGCGAACGAATTTATCGCCCCCGATGGCCAATCGCGCTGCTACTGGTGCGGCGGTGCACCGGAGTTTCTGCCCTACCACGATAATGAGTGGGGCTTTCCCGTTGATAACGATCAGCGCCTGTTTGAAAAGCTCTGCCTGGAAAGCTTTCAGTCGGGCTTAAGCTGGCGGACGATTCTCAACAAGCGCGAGAACTTTCGCGCGGCCTTTCACCACTTCGATTTTCATCAGGTCGCGTATTTTGATGAGCGTGATGTGCAGCGCTTACTGCAAGATGCGGGCATTATCCGCCATCGCGGCAAAATTGAAGCGGCGGTCAACAACGCGCAACGGGCACAGGAATTAGTTGCACAGGAAGGTTCGCTGGCAGCGTTTTTCTGGCGCTTCGAGCCTACGCATGATGCGTTAAAAGCGCCGCAAACCCAGACCGTGTCGCCTGAATCCATCGCTCTCTCCAAAGCATTAAAGAAGCGCGGCTGGACGTTTATTGGCCCCACAACGGCCTTTGCGTTGATGCAGGCGATGGGGCTAATCAATGATCACTCGCTGACCTGCGTAACACGTGAACGCGTAGAGCAGGCGCGCTTACAGTTCCAGCGGCCCGTTTAAGGCTTCTACATACGTTAGGACTCCGACAATCGCCTGGCGGACGGCGCCAGAAACGGCCATGCTTAGAGCAGTTCAACGGCCTGCGTATTCTCGGTGTGCCTTCTTGTAGTAGTGTATTGACTGACACGCTTATCTATACACCAGACAGCAGCAGAACATAACGTTCTCAACGGGGTTTAATGTGGCTCAACCGCTCTCTTCGCAAGCAGACTCTCACGCATCGCGATGCAAAGCATGGAGCGTACATGCTCTCACCGCTAGCGGCGTACTACTGGGCGTCATGGCGCTATTCGCTTTGATCGACGACAATCCGGTGGCTTGCCTGCTCTGGCTGGGAGCGGCGATGATGGTAGATGGCTTCGACGGCACGTTGGCGCGCAAGTATGAAGTGAAAACCATCCTGCCGCACTTCGATGGCTCAACACTGGATATGGTCATTGATTACCTTACCTGGGCGTTTATTCCCGCCCTGTTTATCTACTACTTTATCGATTTGCCGACCGGTTTTTCACTGCTGGCGGTGTTTATTATCCTGCTTTCGTCGATGTTCTGTTTCTGCAACACCAATATGAAAAGCCAGGATAACTACTTTGTTGGCTTTCCGGCCGCTTGGAATATCGCTGCGGCCTATTTCTACATTCTCGACTTCCCGCCTTGGCTTACCTTTGCCGCCATCATCGTCCTGGCCATTCTCACCGTGACCCGCATGAAGTTCCTGCACCCCTTCCGGGTGCGCAAATTTATGCCGCTTAATATCGCCGTTACGTTGTTGTGGTGCCTCTGTGCAACGCTTCTTATTCTCCCAAGCACTGAGCATGCTGTTTGGGCACTATGGGGATGGGGCGTCGCCTCGATCTACTTTTTTGGCATGTGCTTATGGCGGACAGCCCAGGAGTGGTTCGTCTGAACCCGACATTAGTTAACAAGGAGGTAGCACGATGTCGCTAACGCCGACTCAGGAGAAGAAATTCAGAGCCTTGGCGGCAGACATCGAAGGGATTGATGTCGAGGTCTACGAACGTTTTGAACGCGATCCCTTGGCGCCGATCATCGGCTTGGGCAAACCGAACCTGCGCATCGGCTTTTTTGGCCGCGACCCAGGTCGCGACGAGGTGCGTCACGGCGAGCCGTTTATCGGTGCTGGTGGCCAGTTGGTCAGAAAAGCGCTTTATGAGCAGCTTTACGGCGAGAAGATGCCGGATTTTGCAGCATCAAAAGCTGTGGGCGAGCACTTTTTCTGGATCAATACCGTGCCCTACAAGCCCGTAGGCAACAAGGCGTGGTCGATGAAGGTTAAACGTCACTTTCACGGTTTAATGAACGAAGTGCTGATATCGCGCTGGGAAGGACGAACGCTGATTACGCTGGGGCGTGAAGCCTTCCTGTGGTTCGGTATTGGCCGTTCAAAAGAGGAACGCGACAGGCTGGAAGCCTTCTGGAAGCAAGAGGACCGCTTTGAAAGTAGCATCGAGGTGACACTAGAAGATGACAAGGGCGCAGCGCAAACCTTTACGCTCTACCCGCTGCCGCACCCCTCGCCGCTCAATCAGACCTGGTATGCACGCTTTCCAGGGCTATTGAAACAGCGTCTGGAGCAGTTAGAGGTACGTAAGGACAATCTGACCCTGTGACAGCGGCCTATTTAAAACAACGTCTAAAGGGCACCGCTATGAAACCCAAGATCAGCCTGATTACCCTCGGCGTGCATGACCTGAAGCGCGCCATCCAGTTCTATCGGGACGGCCTGGAGTTGCCAGAACATGAGACAGACAGCGATGAGGTGGCCTTTTTCAAAATGGAAGGCGCTTGGCTATCGCTGTTTCCCAGAGCATCATTGGCTAACGACATTGGCATTGCCGATGACTCAAAAGGTGGTTTCAGCGGTATCACGCTGGCCCACAACGTCGCCAGCCAAGAGGCCGTTGATCAAGTGCTTCAACAAGCGGTTGCCGCAGGCGCCGAGCTAATCAAACCAGCAGAAGAAGTGTTCTGGGGCGGTTACTCCGGTTATTTTCGCGACCCGGAAGGCCACTACTGGGAAGTCGCCTACAACCCCTTTATGGACCTGACGTGAGTCACTAGCCAAGTGGTTCATCCCCGCGCCTGCGGGGAGTGGATAAAAGATAAATTCAACATTATTGTCCTTATCTTGAGTTTTCGCACGGGCAAACTCGTGTGCCATTTCAAAGCAATCGCGAGCGAATCGACGGGCGAGTTGGTTGAACAATTTTGCCGTGTTGGACCAGCAGTCGCTCCGAGGGCGGTGATGCTACAGCGGCTGCAGCATTGAGTGCGTCCACAATCACGAAACTCGCCTCGTCACCGATCGCGAATCCCGGTAGCGTACGACCAATCGCCCTTGCGGAGTCCACCGTGATCATGTCAAGAGCGACACCCAGTTGTTCGTCGGTATAAAGACCGGAGCGGTAGCCGATCAGCATCGCGCGTTCAAGCAAATCACCATTGCCGTAAGGCCACCACGCATCGCGAATATTGTCATTGCCCGCGAATACATGAACGCCTTCCGCGCGTAGTACATCGATCGGTGGGAAGGGATGATCTCCCGGCGCATTGGTTAGTATAGACACGCCCGCTTCGGCGAGGATCGTCGACACACGACGTGCCTCATCACGGCTCACATCGCCAAGTGCGTAAGCATGGCTAATGGTGACGAGGCCCGACATACCGGCTGCTGCCGCTCGCGCGGCAATACGCTCAATCTGCTTGATACCGCCTGCGCCGTGCTCATGCAAGTGGATGTCGATTTTCGCACCGTGGCGCTCGGCCGTGCCAAACACCACATCAAGATGCGCATCTGCATCACCGTCAAACTCGGTAGGATCAAGCCCGCCTACCACTGTCGCGCCTTCACGCATGGCGGCATCGAGCAGATCCGCTGTACCGGGACTAGACACGATGCCGGCCTGCGGAAAAGCAACGAGTTCTACGTCGACCCGGCCCTTCCACATCTCGCAGGCAGCAACGACGGCATTCAGATTATCGAGTCCGAGCACTGGGTCGATATCAACGTGACTGCGCATTGCTACCGTGCCAAAAGAGTGAGCCTGCGCGAGCAGTGCCTCAGCGCGTTCAACAACCGGCAATGCGCTGGATAGAAGGCGCTTTTCAACGTCAAGCCGCTCACGAAGGGAGCCAACCGGACGATGAGGAAACCAACCGTCGCCAACAAAGCTCTTATCGAGATGAATATGGCCCTCCACAAAAACGGGAAGGACAGTCAGTCCATCAAGATCGATTTTTTTGGCGTCGGTTGAGACAGTATCGATAGGAACGAAGCACCCATCGCGCGTGGCGAGATCACTTTTGTTGCCATCAGGGGTCAAAGCGTTGGCGTAAATGCATTCATTCATATCAGCGTGTTTCCAATTCTGGTTTTGGAGTCATACGACTAAGCTCTGCTCAGGAGGAACTGCTCGTGCCTCCGATAGAATCAGGACAGTGCCATTTTCCTCGAAGAGGTAAATCAACGATCCAATCGATAAAATGCCAAGTGGCTGCGACAGCTCGGCTGATCACTTTGCCATCCGTGACCAGCACGGCACCGAATGGACGCCCTCCATTGGCAACATTCTTGTGGGCAAGATTGATCGCCTCGTCCAGATACGCCTTGTCATTCATTTCGCACCCGCCTGTTCTAGCAAACTAGCGATGTCAGCATATCCGCGTTGTCGCGCATGTTGCAGCGGCGTGATCCCTTCCCTATCAGCCAGGTTCACGTCCGCGTTGGCGTCGACCAGCAGCCCCACAATCTCTCCGTATCGCGGTCCGCCATCGCCGAGGATGATAGCCTCCAGCAACGCCGTCCAGCCCAGGTTGTTGACATGATCAATATCCGTGCCGGCCTCTATTAGGGTTCGAACAGTCTCCACATGCCCCCGTTCCGCCGCAGGAATCAGCGCCGTACCGCCATAGCGGTTGACGCTCGCCAAATCAGCGCCATGGGATAGCGTCATCTGCAGTATTTCCAGATGTCCGCGCGCGCCCGCATAGAGGTAGGGGCTATCTTCGATGTCGTCTTTAGCGTTCACATCAGCCCCGGCGCTAATAAGTAAACGAGCGGTCTCAACTCGGTTCGCATGGGTTGCAGCGAGTAATGCTGTCCGCCCACGACTATCCCGCGCGTCGAGCGGTATATCGCTGGCGATCATTTCTCGAACACCAGCGATATCATCGTTTTCAGCAGCGGAGATCAGCAAAGGATTAGCCTGAGCGACAGGGACTCCGCCAAAAGCAACGGAATCGGTCATGGTTATACATCCTACGAGGAGTGTGAAGGCGAAAGTGGCCTGTAAGCGGCTGCGCATAAAAGTCCCTTCTTGCTGATAAAAATCATAGACAAAAATATAGTGGACAAAAAAATCATTTGGAAATTAAATATCTGAATGAAAACCAGTGATAAATCGAATAAGCCGTTCAACTCCGACCTGTTGCGCAGTTTCGTGGCGGTGGTCGACACGCGCAGCTTTACAGCCGCAGCACGGCAATTGAACTCGACTCAATCAACGGTCAGCCAGAAGATAATGAGGCTGGAAGAGGTGGCAGGCGGGCTTTTGATTGATCGCGGACGCAATAGCATCACACCCACCGAGGCGGGCGAGCGACTGCTGGGTTATGCACGTCGTATCCTGGCACTGAACGCGGAAGCTGCCGCCGTCGTGTCTGGAGTAGCGCGTCATATTACCCTTCGGCTCGGTCTGCCCGAGGATTTCGCTTCGGGCCGGGTGACACAAGTACTTGCGGCGCTTGTCCGGCAGCATCCGAACTTGAAGCTGGAAGTTACCAGTGGTCTGAGCCGCAATCTATACGGTGCCTATAATCGAGGGGAGCTGGATCTAGTTCTGGTCAAACAGCATCGCGGCGAGGCCCGCGGAGTAATGCATTGGCCCGAGCCGCTGTCCTGGTATCAAAGCAAAAATCATGCGCTGGCCGATTGCGACCCGCTGCCGCTTGTTGCCTTTCCTTCGGATGGATTGTATCGCGCCCAAATGATTACTGCCCTCGATAACGTCAGGCGCGGATGGCATCTTGTTTACACGAGTTCCAGCCTCGCCGGCCTGCTGAGCGCGGTCAATGCCGGTCTCGGGATTAGTCTTCTTCCAAGGCGCGTGGTCAATTCTGGCATGCAAGAAGTTCCGACCTTGCCTGCTGTTGACGCCATGGAAATCGCAATCCACCAAGCGGACCAGGACAGTCCTTTCGTATCCGAGATCATTCAGATACTTGCGGATGAGGTTGAGCGATAGGCCTCTTAGGGATGGTGGTGCCATCGGTCGTCGAAAATATAGAAGACTCATTCATCTGAACTGACCCCAAAAACCTGGACAGTAAAACACTAAGCGGACAAGGCCTGAATTCGGTACTGCACCGGGCTCAGGCCTTTTAGTTTGGACTTGATGCGCTCGTGGTTATAGTAATGGATGTAGTGTCGGATGCCCGCCTGTAATTGCTCAATCGTGTCAAAGCGGTTCAGGTAAAAATATTCTGACTTCAGCGTTCCAAAGAAGCTCTCCATCGCGGCACTATCTAGGGCGTGTCCTCATTTCATTTTCAACCAAATGAAGGTGCACGCC
>NZ_JBQSUZ010000030.1:0-9123 GCF_052375975.1 Halomonas sp. TP35
CGCCGAGTACCGGGAAAGCGTACTGCCCAAAGCGGTCACCAAGCGCATTGCCATTGAAGCCTCACATGCCGACTACTGGTACAAGTATGTGGGTCTGGACGGCCGTGTGATCGGCATGACCACGTTCGGCGAGTCCGCCCCCGCGAGTGAGCTGTTCAAGCACTTCGGCTTTACGGTTGAGAATATCCTCAAAAATGCCAATGAACTGCTTGGCTAACAATGCCTGCACTTAATGGCTTTTTATGGCTAGTGAGTTACTGGTTGATCGGTGAAGTAACGGTTTACTTTACCGGTCTTCCGGTTTCATCCGGCGTTGTCGGTATGCTGTTATTAACCGCAACGCTAGCCGTTTGGGGACGAGTCCCCTCGACAATCGCCGCCGCAGCGCAGCCATTAATCGGCCTGCTTGCCATGCTGATTATGCCGGGCGTGGTGGGCGTGTTTTTTATTCTTGATGAGCTTGCAGGCCAGTGGCTAGCCATTCTTTGTGCGCTGATTGTGGGTACGCTATTAAGCGTAACCACCACGCTGTGGCTACTTAAGCGCCTGTTGGAAAAAATGCATGCCCGCTAATGCCCTGCTAAGCACCTTAAGTACGACGCCGCTGTTTGCCGTTGGGCTAACGTTAGCGGCGTTTTTGTTGGGTAACCTGATTTTCAAACGATTAAAAAAGCCGACCTGGCTACCGGCTATTTTGATCGCTGCACTTCTGCTTGCTGCCACGCTTGCCGCCATTGGCCTGCCGTATGACACCTATCGGCAGGATGCCGCTTGGCTGACCTTTTTGTTAGGGCCCGCGACCGTCGCGTTGGGTATGCCGCTTTATCAGCAGTTGCCGCATATTCGGACACTATGGCGACCTCTTACTATCTGCCTGCCGATTGCAGCCACGCTTGCGGCTTGCTACGCCCTGCTAATTGCCTGGGTGTTGGGTAGCTCACCCCTTATTCTCGCCTCTATTGCGGCAAAGTCCGTAACGGCGCCTATCGCGATTGGCATTACCGAGCAGATTGGCGGCTCGGTGGCGCTCTTGTTGGGCGCACTGCTGATTACCGGCGTTGCTACCGCCGCGTTCGTCAGCCTTGCTGCACGCTTTTTAAACATTGAAGACGAGCGCATTATCGGCTTTGCGCTGGGGCTAAACGGCCATGCGATCGGAACGGTAAGAGCGTTTGAAATCAGCCCGGCCGCAGGCGCCTTTGCCTCTCTTGGGATGAGTCTTACCGGCATTTTCACTGCCCTGATGCTGCCTTTCGCTTGGCATCTGATAGGCGCAGGCGGTTGAAATACGCTATTATTGCGAATGTTTTTTATTTATTGACGGTCACTGATTCACCTTCCAAGAGCCGCTTTCTTACATGGCTACATCTGCCTCTACACACGCTGCTCCTACCTATCGCATCGCCATTAATGGTTATGGGCGTATTGGCCAGTGCGTATTGCGGGCACTGATTGAACGTGGCGACTCGCGTCTTGAGGTCGTCGCTATCAATGAGCTTTCTGACCTGGCGACGATTACCTACCTGACCCGTTACGACACGACTCATGGTCGCTTTCCAGGAAACGTCGAGAATGACGGTGAAGCGTTAGTGGTCAACGGACAGCGCATTCAGGTGCTATGTGAAAAAGATCCACGCCAACTTCCGTGGAAAGCGCTGAAGGTTGATCTAGTTCTTGAGTGCTCAGGTAGTTTTAAAGATCGCGCGACAGCCGAGCAGCATCTAAGTGCTGGCGCAAAGCGCCTGCTGTTTTCACAGCCAGCGGAAAACGATGTCGATGCAACGATCGTGTGGGGAATTAATCAGCACGAGCTGACACTCTCTCAGCGCATCCTATCAGCGGCTTCTTGTACCACCAACTGTTTGGTTCCTTTACTTACCGTACTCGACGAAGCGCTGGGGCTGGAACACGGAGTAACCACGACCATTCACTCTGCGATGAACGATCAGCCAGTGATCGATGCTTACCATCAAACTGATCTGCGCCTGACGCGCTCGGCCATGCAGTCCATTGTGCCGGTGGACACAGGGCTTGCGCGCGGCATCAGCCGTTTGATGCCACATCTGGAAGGCCGATTTGAGTGTTTACACGTCCGCGTTCCCACCATTAATGTGTCGGCGATGGATGCCGCACTGACCGTGCGTCGCGACACCAGCGCCCAGGAAATCAATAACCTGCTGCATCACGCTAGCCAGCAGCGTCTTACGGGCGTGCTGGGTTACACCGAAGCGCCCATGGCCTCCATTGATTTTAATCATGACCCACATTCCGGCATTTTCGATGCGACCCAAACCCGCGTCGCTGGAAAACGCCTTATCAAGCTTTTATGTTGGTTTGATAACGAGTGGGGCTTTGCAAACCGCATGCTCGATATTGCCCAACGGTTAGCCGTGCTTTCCCGAGATCGCGCCGCTTAGTCGTATCGGCTAACTATCACTACCCGATTCACCGCCGGAAGACGAGGAAACCGCTCACATGAACGTGCAAAAAATGATGGATCTGCCTTTGGAAGGGCAACGCGTGCTGATTCGCGAAGACCTGAACGTGCCGATTAAGCACGGCAATGTCTCAAGCGACGCACGTCTGAAAGCGGCGCTGCCTACCATTCAGGCGGCGATGAAAGCGGGCGCTAAAGTCATGCTGATGAGTCACCTTGGCCGCCCAACCGAAGGTGATCCCGCTGATGAGTTCTCACTCGCCCCGGTGGCCAAACATTTAAGCGACCTGCTAGGCCAAACGGTCGAGCTGATCAGCGACTACCTTGAGACACCACCGACACTTGAAAATGGTCAGGTCGCGTTGCTTGAAAACGTTCGCTTTAACGTGGGCGAAAAGAAAGACGCAGAACAGCTCGCCAAACAGTACGCGGCGCTATGTGATGTATTTGTAATGGATGCCTTTGGCACCGCCCATCGCGCTCAGGCCTCTACCCACGGCGTTGCTCGCTTTGCACCAAGCGCGTGTGCGGGCCCACTGTTGGCGCAAGAGCTCAATGCGCTTGAAAAAGCCTTGGCCAATCCGGCGCGCCCCATGGCTGCGATTGTGGGCGGCTCCAAAGTCTCTACCAAACTTGATGTGCTTAATTCGCTATCGGATAAGTGCGATCAACTGATCGTGGGTGGCGGCATTGCCAACACCTTTATTGCCGCAGCAGGCTATAATGTGGGCAAATCGCTCTATGAAGCCGACCTGGTTTCCCAAGCGAAGGCACTGATGGAAAAGGTCTCCATTCCATTACCAACCGACGTTGTCGTGGCGACCGAGTTTTCTGAATCAGCCGATGCGGTGGTTAAGCCGGTCGACCAGGTTAACGACGATGAAATGATTCTGGATATTGGCCCTGAAACAGCGGCGCATTTGGCCAGCATGCTCAAAGACGCGGGCACCATTTTATGGAATGGCCCAGTGGGTGTATTTGAGATTGACCAGTTTGGTAAAGGCACGGAAGTTATCTCCCAGGCCATTGCCGATAGCAATGCATTTTCTATTGCAGGCGGGGGTGATACGTTAGCCGCCATCGATAAATATGCGATTGCGGATCGCGTCTCGTATATCTCAACCGGGGGCGGTGCTTTCCTTGAATATGTTGAGGGCAAGCAGCTGCCTGCCGTTGCCGCGCTCGAAGCAGCCGCCAAACGCGGTTAACATTAAACGAATTGAACCTGCATATTTTCGCACTCGTTCACACTGATAACTAAAGAAGGTGACCCCATGGCTTTGATCAGCATGCGTCAGATGCTCGACCACGCTGCCGAATATGGCTACGGTATTCCGGCGTTCAACGTTAATAACCTTGAGCAGATGCGCGCCATCATGGAAGCAGCTGATGCGACCGATTCGCCAGTTATCGTTCAAGCCTCTGCAGGCGCGCGTAAATACGCAGGCGCACCTTTCCTGCGCCACCTGATTCTGGCTGCTGTTGAAGAGTTCCCACATATCCCGGTAGTTATGCACCAGGACCATGGCACCAGCCCCGCGGTGTGCCAGCGCTCTATTCAGCTGGGTTTCTCATCGGTCATGATGGATGGCTCGCTGGGTGAAGATGGAAAAACACCGACCGACTACGCCTACAACG
The DNA here is from genome assembly GCF_052375975.1 of Halomonas sp. TP35. NCBI lineage: Bacteria > Pseudomonadati > Pseudomonadota > Gammaproteobacteria > Oceanospirillales > Halomonadaceae > Halomonas > Halomonas sp. TP35. The sequence goes on from NZ_JBQSUZ010000030.1 coordinate 4,076, forward strand.
TTGATGTGACACGTCGCACCGTTGAAATGGCCCACGCCTGTGGCGTTTCCGTTGAGGGTGAACTGGGCTGCCTGGGTAGCCTGGAAACCGGCATGGCCGGTGAAGAAGACGGCATTGGTGCGGAAGGCAAGCTGGATATGGAACAGCTTCTGACCGACCCGGAAGAAGCCGCCGAGTTTGTTAAAGCCACCCACGTAGATGCCTTGGCCATCGCCATCGGCACGAGCCATGGGGCGTATAAATTCACCAAGCCGCCGACAGGCGATACGCTATCTATTCAGCGTATCAAAGAGATCCACGCGCGCATCCCGGATACTCACTTGGTCATGCATGGCTCATCTTCTGTACCGCAGGAGTGGCTTGAGGTGATCAATCAGTACGGCGGCGAGATTCCAGAAACCTACGGTGTGCCGGTTTCCGAGATCGTTGAAGGCATCAAGCACGGCGTACGTAAGGTCAATATCGATACCGACCTGCGCTTGGCCTCTACTGGCGCCGTACGTCGCTTTATGGCTCAGAATCCGTCTGAGTTTGATCCGCGCAAATTCCTCAAGGAAACCGTTACCGCCATGCGCGATCTGTGTATCGCTCGCTACGAAGCTTTTGGCACCGCGGGCAACGCCAGCAAGATCAAGCCGATCAACCTTGAAGAGATGTTCAACCGCTACGAGCGTGGCGAGCTGGATCCGAAAGTTAAATAAATTCAAGCATGACGTAGGTTAAAAGACGGCCATTTGGCCGTCTTTTTTGTGGTTAACACGCAGCGGATACAAATAAATATTGCATTGCAACATAGAGAGACCAACACTGAACAGACGTTCATCCTCGGAGCTAATTTATGAAGCACGCGACACCGACTGCCTTAATTCCCATGTCCCCTTTCGCCATGATGGATGCTTGGAAAGTCGGCATGATGGCCCTCGAGCTTTGGACATCGTCCCTTTCGACGATCAACCACCGCAATCAGCTATGGCAAACGCAGCCGTTTTTCAGCCCAAAAATGATGAAAGAGAACCAACGTATGGTGACGGAGAAACTTGAAGCCAGTATGGAGGCGGGTTTCGCCATGCAAAAAACGTTACTGAATATGCTCAGCGGACAACATGCGCCCTGGTGGGTCACCAGCCGTCAGGCCATGCAGCCTTACCATCAGCGTAGCAGAGCCAATTCGCGCCGTTTATCGCGCTAGTCGTAACGGATCCGGGTGCCGGTATCACCTGGCATATAACGGTCCCTTGCCGGTTTTCGCTATTTCTTCGTTAACGCATCGTGCATGACTGGTTTATTGCGGCATTAGCTACAAAAAATTACGAAACAGTGTTCACAAAAGCCTAAAAATCTCGTTCAATAGGCATTGGGTAGTGTTCAACCAACACTGGTAGCGTTTAAGTCGCTGCAAGGAACCACAATGCCGCTCCCACTTTTGCTGTTTGACTGTGATGGCACCCTCGTCGATAGTGAACCTCTTTTAGCTGAAGAAATGTCGATAGGGCTAAACGCTGTAGGATTGCCCTTCGTACCAGCTGACTATCTTGGTGAGTTTCGTGGCGCTCGGTTCCGACGCATTGTGGCCGAGTTACAGCAACGCTACGGCGAAGTGGACCCTGACCAACTCGCCCACATGGAAGGTGCCATGCGGGCCAATCTGGCTAATCGCCTTGCTGAAGAGCTGACACTGATCCCTGGTGCCAGAGAGGCGCTGGATAACTTGTCAGCCTATCCAAGTGCCGTTGTTTCCAACGGTCCTGAAACCAAAATTCGCACGGCACTTCAGGCCACCGGCCTAAACGATTACTTTGGTCATCGTCTGTTTAGCGGCTACACCGCTAATTGCTGGAAGCCTGAACCCTGTTTGCATCTGCACGCAGCCAGTATCATGGGCTATAGTGCGCATGACTGTATTGCCATTGATGACGCCCTGGTGGGTGTTCGTGCGGCACTTGAGGCCGGGATGACGGTCATTCATTTAAATCGCTTTCCCGATGCCGAAGAGACGCCAGAAAACGCTATCATGATTAGTAATATGTACCAGCTACCCACCGTTATTGAGCGCCTTTACCAAAAAGCCTGGAGCCTCCCCATGCCACAACGCTCAGTAGGAGGGTGACAATGGCCTCTTTACGTGACCAGCTTGGTGGGCTTGTATATTCAACGGAGCATGGTAAAACGTGCCCGGAGTGCCGTGAGGCACTGGATGCCTGCAGCTGTGAGGAAAACAGTGAGCAAGCACGCCTTGCTGCGCTGGATGGTATCGTACGCATTCGCCGTGAAACCAGTGGGCGTAAAGGTAAAGGTGTTACGACTATTAGTGGTATCCCACTGCCCAGCACGGAACTAAAAGCGCTGACGAAAACACTTAAAAAGCGGTGCGGCACGGGAGGAGCAGTCAAAGATGGCATCATTGAGATTCAAGGCGACCATCGAGATACGTTACGAGAAGCACTAACCGCGCAGGGTTATCAAGTTAAGCTAGCTGGCGGTTAATCCGTTTCTCTCATCAGGCCTGCCATAAGGTAGGCCGTTAAAAGGCAAGGCACTGCAATGGTTTGGCTGGAATACCTGCTACCGCTCATCTTTTTATTTCCCATGGCCGCGATGGGCGGCATCGTATTAGCCCTGCGCAGCCTGCATGATGCGCGCGTTGAGTCGCCTTTTGATGCGCCACTGCGTGAACCAGGGCAAGCACTACGCCATCGCCTTGACCAGGCCTTCTCAAGTCTTTTCTTAAATGGTGCTTTAGGTCCGATTATTAGCCTGGCCCCGCTGGTATACGGCATGGGAAGAATGTTGTTTGTCAGTCAACAAGATTGGGTGGAGTGGGCACTCTATGGCCTGTTAAGTACCCTGCTTGTGTTAACGTTTTCCTTATTATTGATACGTGATTACCAGCGCATCCGGCGACTAAAACTTGGCCTTGCTTGCGAACTGGCGGTTGGCCAAGAGCTTGAGCGGCTTATTCGTCCTGAGGCGCATCCTTACTACGTATTCCATGATGTACCAACCGACAGTTTCACTATCGATCACGTGGTGGTTACGCCGTATGGCGTGTTCGTGCTGGAAACGCGGGCGCGTGCATTAGCCATTGGCTCAGACGGCCGAGAGCTTAATACCGTGGCGGTTGAACGCGAGCGTTTACGCTTTCCTCATTGGCATGAGCGCCGCCCACTTCATAAGACACGTCAAGCCGTTAGCTGGCTTACCCAGTGGCTTGAACGACGCTGTGGTGTGCCGGTACCGGTACGGGGCGTGCTCGTATTGCCCGGCTGGGAAATTGACATCACCGAGGCAACTGGCGATGTGCTGGTGGTCAGTGGAGAGCAGCTTGCCAAGCAGCTCACTGACCTCAAACCTGGCACGCTAAGCGACCCAATCCATGACAAGATCATTTATTTGCTAATGGAAAGGGCGAGGCTGGTAGAGTTACGTCATCTCCGCCAGCCATCGGTCTGATGCGTTATTGCTTAATCGCCGCGTAAACGCCCCCCCATCTCCTGAGCAAGATCAACTGCATAGTGGTCGGTCATCCCGCCGATAAAGTCCAGCATGCGTCGATAGCTATCGTAAAGCGGCCAGGAGGGCAACGGCGTATTCTCTCCTATTAGCGCCAGTACACGCTGATGCTTGAAGGATGACTGTCCGGTATGGTGCAACTCATGAGCGGCGCCAATAAAAGCCTCCAGTAGAATGCCTAGAGTGGTGTAGGCACCAATCTCTAGTTTGGCCTTACGCTCATTTTGGAAAATACGCTCGCGGGCCAGCTGCTTCGCTGCTTGTACGCCCCAGCCTAAATCCGGGTGGCACAGCTCAAGCAGATCCTCTTTTAGCGTGCCGTTTAACAGCGCCTGTTCATGCTGAACAAAAACCGCACCGACATCGTTAACCGCTCGCTCCATGGCAGCACCGCGCAATAGGGCGATTCGTCGGCGCTGCGATACCTGACGATCCTCCATATCCGCATACTCAGGCGGGAACTCTCCAGCCACTTGCCGAAGGATTTCCACGACTTCTTCATAACGCAGAATGCCCATTTCCAGGCCATCTTCCAGGTCCAGCAGGGCATAGCAGATATCATCGGCCGCTTCGACTAGCCAAGCCAACGGATGGCGGCACCAGCGCTGCTCCCCCTGAGGCAGCAGACCCACTGCGTCGGCGACCTCTTTTAAGAGCGCCTGTTCAGACTGATAACAGCCAAACTTACCTGCTCGCCCGCTATAGCGTACGGTCCAGGGGTATTTCAGCAAGGTCCCAAGCGTTGCGGCCGATAAACGCATACCGCCGTTAAACTGGTTATATTCAATCTGAGTAATAACACGAAAGCCCTGAGCATTGCCTTCATACGTGAGCAGGTCTTCCCGCTCCGCTTCTGACAAGCCATCCAGTAGGCCGCTACCTTGTGCGCGGCGAAACCAGTCGCGGATCGCGTACTCTCCGGCATGGCCAAAAGGCGGATTACCAATATCATGGCCCAGACAAGCGGTTTGCACGATAACGCCCATATCAGCAGGCGTAATCCATTCTGGCAGACGATCATGTAAAAGTTCACCGACAATCATGCCTAAAGAGCGGCCCACACAGCCCACTTCCAGCGAGTGAGTCAAACGTGTGTGGATATGATCATTTTCAGTTAACGGGTGTACCTGGGTTTTACGCCCCAAGCGGCGAAAGGAACCTGAAAAAACAATTCGGTCATGGTCTTTATGAAAGGGGCTACGGCCAATTTCGCGCGTGTTATCCGGGCGTTGATCGTGCAGACGTCGTGGGGAAAGTAACTGGTCCCAGCGCATTTGTGTCATGGCAATCCTCCTTGAGGCGAGCATTTTGACACAAAACGCGTTAAGACGGCACGCGGGGAAAGAGGTGAGTGATGAAGGAGTTGGTTATTCTTCGTTTTTTTATGGAAAACAGCCTTCAGCCAGCGCCACCGCACTTCATATTCCACGCATAAAAAAATCCCCCGAGGGCTGAGCCCCGGGGGATTTTGGGTATAAGTGCCTGACGATGACCTACTCTTGCATGGGGAGACCCCACACTACCATCGGCGCTAAGCG
>NZ_JBQSUZ010000031.1:0-5856 GCF_052375975.1 Halomonas sp. TP35
GAAATACAAATGATGGCAGCCAGCCAATACTTGTATAAGCAATACATAATGTGCCGTGAGGTTTGAAAGCACAAGCGTGTGGTTTGGGAGGTGGGTAGGCGCTACTCAGTAATTCGGCTAGGGTTATCAAATACGAGCGCATAAGGGCTAAAGTTAATTCCTTTTCGGCCGATAGAGTTTATAGAATTCATGTTTTTTGTCTGCGAGGACTGTACTGATGGCAACAATTACCTCCCTTGGTGTTGGTTCAGGGTTAGATCTCACCGGTTTGCTGGATGAGCTTCAAGATGCCGAGCGCGGTAAGCTTGAGCCGATTACGCAGCAAAAAGCCGATCAAGAAGCCAAAATTTCCGCTTACGGGCAGTTGCAAACGTCGCTCAACGCATTTAACGATGCGGTGGCCAAGATTAACGACCCAAAGCTTTATCAAAGCCTTTCCGCCAATGTGCGTGGCGATGATATAAAAGCCACTACCTCGGCGAACGCGCTGCCGGGCAGCTACCAGGTAGAAGTTAGCCAGGTCGCGACATACGGCTCGCTTGCCTCTGAGAGTATTACTGAGATAGAGGAAACCTCAGATCCATTGGAGCTAAACGGTGCGACCGCTATCAGGCTAAATTTTGTAGGTAGTGAGAGCAAGCCGGTCGATATCGAGCTTGATGCCAACAGCTCGCTAAACGATATTCGTGATGCAATTAATGCCAATAAAGACGCCGGTGTTAACGCCATGATTATTAATGACGGCGATGGCTACCGCTTGGCACTCAGTTCCAAAGTCACGGGGGCAGACGCATCCATTGATAGCTTTGAATTTGTAGGTGGAGCAGGCCCATTCGGCAAAGCGGAAGAAGCTGGCGCCAAGCAGCAGGGGCAAAATGCTTCTTTAACGGTGAACGGCATCACGATTACCAGTGCCAGTAACCAGGTGGAGGATGCTATTCAAGGGGTAACGCTTAACCTGGGTGAGCTAAGCATTGCCGAAGGCGAAAAAGCGACCAGCACGGTCAACATTGAGCGCGATACCCTAAAGCAGCGCGAAGCGATCAACGATTTTGTCGACGCGTATAACGATTTAAAAGATACGACTAACGGGCTCACTAGCTTCAACGCTGAAAGTGGAACAGCAGGAGAGCTACTGGGTGATCGTACCTTGCGCACGATTGAGTCTCGCCTGCGTAGCGTGCTTACCGGGGGGGGGGAAGGCGGCGAGCTTTCTACGCTGAGCCAACTGGGCATTACCTTAGAGGCTGGCACTACTCTTAGCGGTAAGCTGGAAGTTGATGATGAAAAGCTCGATAACTTAATCGCCAATGACCCGCAGGCGCTAAGCGCGTTTTTTGCGGGCGATAATAAAGACGGTGGTTTAGCCGGTAAGTTAAACAGCTCCATTGATCAGATGACCAGCAGTAACGGCGTGCTTAAAGGTGCCATTACAGGTGCTGAGAGCAACGTAAAAAGCCTGGATGAACGCTATGCGCGCATGGAAAAAAGCATTGAAGGCACTCTTTCCCGCTACCGCACCCAGTTCGGCCAGCTGGACGTTATGATATCACAGATGAACAACATGAGTTCGTACCTGACCCAGCAGTTTGATGCGCTGGATGCCCAGCTAGGCCGCTAGTAGTAACCCCACCCAGGCCCTTGTAGGAGCGAATGAAGCAGCCCCATAGTGCTGCTGGAGCAAGGGCGGCTAACGCCGCCACCACTGCACAAATGTAGTGCGCGGTAAGCGAAGCGCACCCGCAATGCAGCGCACAGCGCTGCCGGGGTAAGGGCAGCTAGCGCCGCCATCGCCGAGTAAACTCAGCTCCCACAAAACCGCTGCCGGGGGTTGGCTAACACAGCACACCCTATAGGCCAACGGCACAAATGTAGTGCGCGGTAAGCGAAGCGCACCCGCAATGCAGCGCATAGCGCTGCCGGGGTAAGGGCAGCTAGCGCCGCCATCGCCGAGTAAACTCAGCTCCCACAAAACCACTGGCTCCGCTTCGAAAACCGCGCATTGCCCCAATCATTACCCGCTGGGTGAAGCGCCACCTGCAGCGGCTTGGCGCAGGCGTTAATCTTGAAACGCTCACCAGTCTGGTGGAGGACAAAGACATGCTGGCAGAAAACCTGGAAAATCTCTTGAGAAAAGAGCGCCTGAAAGCGTATCAAGAGGGCTATGAGGAAGGTTATCAAGAGACAAAGCGAAAAATTTTTAGGAATCTGCTTGTCTTTAGATTTGGCCAATTACCCAATTGGGTGGATGAACAGCTGCAAAAAGCAACGCCTGAGCAGCTAGCCGTTTGGTCGGAGCAAGTGCTTGTCGCTGATAGCCTGGAAGCGCTATTTACTCAGTAAGGCGCGTTTGTTATGAGCGTGGTTGAGCAAGGGCGGCTAGCGCCGCCATCGCCGAGTAACTCAGCTTCTACAACCTGTCTTGCCAGGCCTCAAAAGTGATCGCCCTTGCGCGGCCATGCTAACATCCCCGGTACTGCGCAGGAGGGCCCATGGCTAATCACTACGACACTGGCTATAAAGAACTTTTCAGCTACCCTGAATTTGTTCAACAACTGCTTGAAGGCTTTGCCCCGCCAGAAATCTCTGAGCTGATGGATTTCAGCACATTAAAACTCCATAGTGGCAATTACATCACACCGCTTTTTGAAGAGAAGTTTGAAGATCTGGTCTGGTCGATGCAGGTGAACTGGCAAGGGGCTATCCAGGAGGTCTACCTCTACCTGTTACTTGAGTTTCAATCCCGGGTCGACCGCACAATGCCCATTCGGCTGATGCACTACGTTGCCTGCTTCTATGACCATTTGCTAAAAGCGAAAGCGACCACGCCCGGTAAAGGCTTGCCGCCCGTGTTCCCTGTTGTGTTATATAACGGGACAGAACGCTGGTCAGCCAAGCATGATATATACGACATGGTGCAGCCTACGCCACCCGTCTTTTTACAGCCTTACCAGCCGCATCTGCGCTATTATTTAATTGATGAAGGTGCTTACACTGATGAGGAACTAGCGCAGCGTCACAGCCCTCTAAGCGGTATATTTAGCATTGAAAACGCGGCCACGAGCTGGGAAAGCCTGCAACAAGCGGTTGACCGCATTGTCGCGATCATTCAGGCAGACCCCCATAAACCGCGCATTGACCCAATCATTACGCGCTGGGTGAAGCGCCACCTGCAACGGCTTGGCGCAGGCATCAACCTGGAAGCGCTTACAAGTTTGGTGGAGGATAAAAACATGTTGGCAGAAAACCTGGAAAACCTGGTGAAGAAAGAGCGGCTAGAAGGTCGCCAAGAAGGTCGCCAAGAAGGTCGCCAAGAAGGTCGTCAAGAGGCTGAGAAGTACGCGTTACAAGAAAAGCGTGAAACGGTACGCCACCTCTTATCGTTTGGAGTGCTAAATGATGAGCAGATTTCCGAAGCGACGGGCCTATCTATTCATGATATTGCAAAACTGCGTATCGAAGGTAAGCACTGACTGAGAAAGCAGCGCCCCGCGCTGCCGGGGGTTGGCTAACACAGCACACGTTATAGGCCAACGGCACAAATGTAGTGCGCGGTAAGCGAAGCGCACCCGCAATGCAGTGCGCAGCGCTGCCGGGGTAAGGGCGGCTAGCGCCGCCATCGCCGAGTAAACTCAGCTCCCACAAAACCGCTGCCCCGCTCATTGTGAGAAACCACCCGCAACGCAGCGCCCCGCGCTGCCGGGGTTGAGTAACGCAGCTCTATAGGCCAATATGGCAGCTAGCGCCGGGTAACCTCAGCCTCCACAAGAATCAGCATAAACGTATCTCCCACAAAGCACCTGCCACCACGTGCCTTGTGTCGAATGTTGATAATCCCCTCGTTACCAAAAATTACATAATTTTTTACTACTTTCCCCTAAAGATTCCCTCCGCTGCGCCGTTAATAACTATAACGGCGATCAACGCGCCGAATAGCGGGCCACATGGCCAGTCTTTTAAAAAGGGGAATCATTCCATGTCAGTGATCAATACCAACATCACCTCCATGATTGGCCAGTCTAATCTGTCCAAATCACCTCTATGGAGCGTCTGTCCTCCGGCCTGCGCATCAACAGTGCCAAGGATGATGCGGCGGGTCAGGCCATCGCCAACCGTATGACTTCCCAGATTACCGGTCTGTCACAAGCACAGCGTAATGCTAACGACGGTATCTCCGTTGCCCAGACTGCTGAAGGCGCGTACGTGAATTGACTGTTCAAGCACAGAACGGTACGAACTCGGCAGACGACCTGACCTCCATTCAGAATGAAATCGGTCAGCGTCTAAATGAAATCAATCGTATCTCAGAACAAACTGATTTCAACGGCGTTAAAGTGCTGCAGCAAGACGGTGGCCTAAAAATTCAAGTCGGTGCAAATGACAACGAAGCAATCAGTATTGATCTGCAGCGTGTTGATGCTACTTCGTTGGGCCTGAATAACTTTACTGTCAGCGGCGATCAAGCTGCTGACCTGCAAACGCTGGTAAGCGATTTCGGCGCGTCAGGTGAATCAGAATACGAGGTCAGTGTATTTGATGGCACTGGTGCTGAAGGCGCTAATGCGGCTGTTCAGGTTGATATTTCAAACGGAAAAGTCACAACAGCCGGCGGAGACCAGCTTTACGTCAGTCAAACCACAGGTAATATTACCTCTGCCTCTGACAACGTAGCCGCTGGTGATCCCGCGAATACGGAACAAGCTACCGCTTTTGCCAACGCTTTTGCGGGCTTGGAACAGGGAGATAGTGTCACTGTAGGCGGAACGTCATGGACACGCGATACAGCGGGTACAGATACTGAAGGCTTTGGTAATGCGACTTACTCAGCGACCATTGAGGGACAGGAAGTTGTAGTCTCTATCTCGGCTTCAACTGATGCTAATGGTGCCGATGCGATAATGTCAGTACTCTGGACGGCTCTTCCGCTTTTGACGCAGGTACCAATTTTACTACCTCTGGCACCAACGAAAATGCCCGTGAAATTGACCTGAAAAGTGCAGGTGCTAGCTACACCGGCTCTTCACTGACGGTTGACGGTAATGCTTACAGTGTTGATACCGGTGGCCAGGTAACCGCGGATGCTGATGGTGACGTTGTCTACATCAAGAATGCTGGAGAGGCTAGCCAAGGGCTTATCTCACAGGCTAATGCAGTAGAAGCCCTTAGCCAGGTTGATACCCTGCGTTCTGACTTGGGTGCGATCCAAAACCTGTCTTCTGCCCGTTCGCGCATCGAAGATGCCAACATGACCAAGGCTCAGATCCTGCAGCAGGCTGGCACTTCCGTACTGGCACAGGCCAACCAGATTCCGCAGAACGTTCTGTCTCTGCTGGGTTAATCGATCTAAAGTAAGTAATAGAGGGCCGATAGCATATATCGGCCCTTTTTTTGTTTTAGGGGGTGCCAATGAAAAGTATAGATCTTCTAGCGCTGTTGGCCGGTGAAGCGGGGCTTAATCTGCCCGAAGGGGCCAGCGTGGTCGACTCGGAGCGGTTCGTCGATATTAAGAAAGAAGCCGTTGAGGCAGTTTTGGTAGTAAAAGGTAGCGTTACCGTTGTGTCGTTGGATGGCTCAGAGAAAAAGTCCGAGAATATTCATGGCGGCAACATCTGTTATTTTGACGCCAAAGATAAATACGTCTTTTTAAGAGAGGAGGGAGCGTTTTTAGCGTTGGATAGTAAAATCAAAAAAACGACCGCCAGCGAACCGACCCGGTTTGGTTTTTTTAATAGAAAGAAAAAAGAAACAGTAGAGCCATTGGAACAGTTGGAAGCGCCTGAGAGTGAAAGTATCGAACTTGCCGATGCGGTAGACGAGGTCGAGAAAAAAAGCATACTCAGCGATATGATACCGAAA
>NZ_JBQSUZ010000032.1:0-4293 GCF_052375975.1 Halomonas sp. TP35
GCGGCACATAAAGACCCTGACTCCTTCACCGTCGTGATACTGGATAATGCCAGAATGCACCGTTCCAAGGCATTTCAGCGCAAACTTCTTGATTGGATGGCACATCGCATTCACCTGGTCTATTTGTCGCCGTATTCGCCGGAGCTGAACCTGATCGAAATCCTTTGGCGCGAAATCAAATACCGGTGGCTACCGTTAACAGCCTACAGTTCGTTCGATAAGCTTTGTGACGCGGTCAAAAACGTATGCAATGGTTACGGTACTGATTACTCAATAACTTTTGCGTAACCACTTAGCACCTCTAATTAGGTGGCCAAATTCACTATGCCACTACAATAGTGTGGGAAAAGCTAACGCATAAAAATCTCTTTTGGTAGTGTAGAAATTCCCTTATGCACGAATATCGAATTCTAGGTAGAGCCGTAGAGCTTAATGTTGTTACAAGTAAACCGTTCTATCAGAAGGTGAGCCAAATTGATGATTTCTGCGCAGATATAGGTATTACATTTACTAACCGATGGGAATTACTGTACCCAACTAAATTTTCCAAACTGTTGCTGAAAACATACTTAAAGAGGTGGCGAAATATCATTTGTCGGAGGGAACAAGCCCGTTTAATGCATACTCCGATGGAACCTTTTGGATTCCAAACTTCAATGAAAATTCTAACAAGCGGCAGCACAGTGACCGCTTTTCCGCCGCTACAAACCGGCACGTGTGCCGGGCGTTAGAGAGTAAAAAGGAATGAAATTGCGAGTCGCAGAAGCATTAGACCTTTCAACCTCTTTAATTTGGATAGACGACGAGCCTTTTCCGAATGTGGGCTGGATCGGCGGTGCAATATACGCCATCGTCTCAGACTATATGGTCTGAGACGATAACCTAACCCCGAAAACTCTCAAAATGTAATGGGTCTGCTGTGTCCACAATACGTGCCCGGCCTGGCAGCTTGGCACTCGTATAGGCGCGATTAATCAAGGCGCACATCTATAGGGTACACAGGCGTATCCAGCTCACCTAAATACCAGATCTCAATACTAGAGGGCTGGCCGTAAAAATAATACACATCGACGCTTGATTGCCCTGCGCCCTGTAAACTGTGGAATGTCATCTCTGCAAGATACCCTTGCTCGTCACGCGCAAATACATGATTGTGTCGCAAGTTAGGTGACGAATTTGACTCAACTGGCTCAAATTCCGAGTAATCAATCACCAAACGGTTGTACTCAAAGCTAATCCCTGCGGGTAATTCCTCCACTGCGTATGCTTGCTTGGTCAAGTTACTTGCTAGCGCCATATTAACCTGTGCGGTCATTCTAACGGGTACGCCCGTAAAGCGCTCAGGGTCATAGTTGAAGCGCCCAATCATATGGATCGACTGCACGGTTTTTGAATTTACGTCAAAGCCTGTCTTTTCCGCTTGCAGGTTGCTTTGCTCAGGGGCTTTAACTGGATTGCCCTCAACATCGAAAAACTCGAAAAGCGCCATGGTCGGCGTCCTCATGCGATCACGACGGTCGATCAGTAAATCGCTTTGCACGGGTGGGTAATACCACGCGACTTGCCCAGGGTAATCGAGCTCAGCGTCGGTATCATCACTTGGCATTAAATAGCGCGCTACTTGCACCGCCTCGGCTAATTCGTCAGCCTCAAGTTCGGTGCGCTCAGCGCGTAGGGCTAGTTGGCCTGAGTAAACGGGTGCAGTGGGTTCAATTTCTGGTAATTGCGCCAAACCGGCATCCGCTCGGCGTGCCGTTGGCATATTATGCACTGGGATATCTAACGCTTGCTCCACGATCTGGCTATCTTCGTGATATACAAATAACGTCACCTGCCCGTGCGCTACGGGGCCATTAAAGCTACTAGCAACGAAATGAGCATCGCCCCATGCCGCCGCAAGCTCGCTGTCAAGCGCCTCTAGTTCAGCCAGCGCGGTGTCATAATCCAAATCGTTGCGTGCCATGCGTTGAAATAAATTATCTAACAGCGTGTTGAGGCGTTCATACACATACAGTGGTTCCCGCTCGCTCTGCACATGGGCTAAATAGTGACCTTGGCTATCCTGGGCGTCGGTGACGATATCCTGGTCAAGCCACTCAATCGTGCTGCTTTCGTCGGTTTCTATGCGCAACGCGAACGAAGAGGCGCCAAAAGCCTCTAATACGACACGCACGCCATTCTGATCGAAGGTTCTACCAACATCGTCTGCACTAAAATTGAAGGTGATGACATCCTCGGGTAATTGGGCTTTGAATTCACCCTTTAAACGCACGGCGGGCGGCGCAGCGTCTTCATCTTGACCGAGATAACAGTAGGTATCGCCAGCCAAAATCACCCGTTCAGCTTGGGGTTCTCGCTGATTCGTATCCGGCAAGGTGAGTACTTCGCCGTTCGCGAGCTCTATACTTTTATAATCAACGCGGTGACGTATTGGCAAGGGAAAGCCTGGTTGGACTTGCATGCCCTGGTTGCCGGTGCGACGCATACATAACGGATTAACGTGGGTGTTAAAGGCTCGAATACTGTCTACAAAAGCTTGCTGCAATGATGCTACATCCGAGTAATCCGACAGCCGATATATGCGCGGCAAGCTAAACTCAATATCACCTGGCTGGCCATATAAATGAAAGGTGTTGATAGTAGAAAAGTAGGCGTGACGCACCTCATTCGCTAAAAGATCACGTAGCTTGGCATCATCAAGTTCGGCTAAAGCCTGTTGTCGACTTTCGTAAATGGCCTGTTGTTGTTCAAATAGCTGGTGCATATTGCTCTCTCCTGGGGCTTCTAGTGAAACCTGCGAGGCATTCGCACCTTGCCCATTAGAGTCTTGATTTATAATAAATAAACCAATACATGCCGAGGCGACTATGAGCACTATCAGTGACTTACTCGCGACTTTCATATTCACATACCTTGTGTTTTAAATGCGTGCGGATATTGTATATAAGGTGGGTTTAATACATATATCAATTTAAAAAATTATTTACGTAGCTTTTCGCAACTAATGCGTGGTTGAAAAAACGCCTAGTGCGTTCGGTTACTGAGCGCTTAACTAAGTACGAGGTGAAGTAAGGCATTAGGGGCACACGCTCTGAACTCACTGCCCGCTGAACCTGCATAGAGTGCTAGCAATCCAGGCTGGGGTCCTGGTGGTAGTGATCAAGTAATATTGGCTACTACAATGCGAGGGTTTCATCTTTTAGAGTCTAGGGGGCACGGGTGAGTAAACACCTAACAAGTCAATGAACTACGCGACTGCGGCGCCGGACGTGCCAGCGCACGCTGGTTATTTCGGGCGTTAACCATATTAGGAAGTTAAGATCGTGCATCAATATCTAGAGTCAACGGAATACATAGACTGGAAGACGCCAGAGGTGCAGACCAAGGCGAAGTCACTAGCCGCTGACGCTGACTGTCTCAAGCGAGTTGCAGAGAAGTGCTTTGTCTTCGTCCGAGACCAAATCAAGCATAGTTGGGATTACGAGTGTGATCCTGTGACATGCAAGGCATCCGACGTGTTGAAACACGGTACAGGTTACTGTTATGCGAAGAGCCACCTGCTGGCAGCATTGCTACGAGCAAATGGAATACCGGCGGGCCTATGCTATCAACGGTTAACCATTAGTGATGATGGTAATGGGCCACCTTTTTGTCTGCATGGCTTGAACGCTCTATATCTTGAGGAGCACGGCTGGTACCGAATTGATGCTCGGGGTAATAAACCAGGAGTGACAGCGGATTTTTGTCCCCCAATTGAGCGCCTAGCATTTCCTATAGTCACTGCGGGAGAAGCGGATCTTCCGGAAATATGGGCAGAGCCAATAACGCCTGTTCTTGGCGTGCTTCTAACAAAAAAGACATATCGCGAGGTGGCAGATAATCTACCGGATATTCAGTTGAATGCTGCTAACAAAACATTGCAGCGGCCGAGCCGCTGAATGCAGGCGTTAAGGGCAAGGAGATAAAATGGAACTTATTCATTTAGAAAGCACAGATGAACTATACAAAGAAGCATTGGATTTACGGTATGACTTATTTTTCCGATCTCCTGGCCTTCCGCGAAAAATACTGTTTGATGCACTCGAGTGTAGTAGTTTTCATATCGCTGCAGTAGATAATGGTTCGTTGTGCGCATATGGCCGACTAAGCGAAGAAAGCCCACGAATCTTTAAGATATCTCAGATGGTAGTCCGCCCAGACATGCAAGGGCAGGGCTTAGGTGCAAGCATCCTAACGAAACTGACACATGAAGCGCTTGAAAAGGGGGCTGAAGAAATTTATTTAAATGCTAGG
>NZ_JBQSUZ010000033.1:0-3935 GCF_052375975.1 Halomonas sp. TP35
CCATCACCGAGCTATTGGCGCTGGAATCTGAGCCAACAGCCAAGCTGCTGCAAGAAAACGCTTACCGGGAGCTGCTGCTACGCCAACGTATCAACGAAGCGGCCCGCGCGGTGCTGCTGCCCTACGCCGTGGGGGCAGACTTGGATAACGTGGCGGCACTGATGAGCACAGGGCGTTTGGTGATTGACCCCGGCGACCCGGCGGCCACGCCGCCGGTGCCACCGACGCTGGAAAGCGATGCTGCTTTACGTATTCGCGCGCAAGAAGCCTGGGAGGGCCTGTCACCGGGCACGCGCCAAGGCTACGAGCACGCTGCGCGTAGTGCCGATGGCCGGGTGCGTGACGTGCGCGCCCTAAGCCCCGCGCCTGCTGAAGCGCTGGTGGTGGTGCTAAGCCACAAAGGCGACGGCGTGGCTAGCACCGAGCTGCTTGAGGTTGTCGAAACGCGGCTGCTCAACGACGACGGCCCCCGCATCATCGGCGACCGGCTGACGGTGCAGTCGGCTGACATCGTTGAGTATGAGATTGATGCTGTGCTGCACCTCTATGACGATGCCAGCCCCACCGCCGAGCTGACACTGAACGAAGCCCACCGCCTCACCGCCGAGTTCGTGCAGATGCATCACCGCCTGGGGCGGCCGCTAGGCGTTTCCGTCTACCGCGACGCGATCAAAGCCGCAATGCATGCCCCCGGCGTGATGCACGTCGAGCTGACCCAGCCCGCCGAGCATGTCCTGACCTTGCCCACCCAGGCCGCCCGCTGCACAGGTGTAAAGATCGCATTGGGAGGTGGCTATGCCGACGGATGATCGACGCCCCCTGCTGCCACCCAACGCGACACCTTTGGAGCGTGCCGCCGCTGAGGCGCTGGCCGAGATACAGCGCGTGCCGATCCCGCTGCGCGATTTGATCGACCCGTGGCGCTGCCCGGCACGCCTGCTGCCCCATCTCGCCTGGAGCTGCTCAATTGACCGCTGGGACGCGGCATGGAGTGAACAGACAAAACGCCAGGTGATCGCTGATTCGTTCTACATCCATGCGCATAAGGGGACGCTGGGCGCGCTCAAGCGGGTAGTAGAACCGTTCGGCTACGTGATTGATGTGGTGGAGTGGTGGCAGGAAAAACCGCCGGGGCCGCGCGGCACGTTCGCGCTGCGTATCGGCGTCGAGGACCACGGCATCGATGAGGAGACGTATTGGGAGCTTGATCGGTTGATCGACAACGCCCGACCGCTGACGAGGCCACTAGCAGGGCTGTCGGTGGAGATAAGCACCGATCTTGCGCTATTCGGCGGTGTGATCACCCACGATGGCGACCTGCTCGATGTGTGGCCGTGGCAATCCTCCGACATTGATGTGGCCATGCCCAACCGGCACGCCATTCATTCTTCTGACCATGACATTATGGAGGTTTCTATCCATGGCTGATGTGGATGCCAACACCCAGTTTGGCGGCTTTCTTACCCAAATGGGCATCAACCGCCGCGACAATGCGGTAGCGCAAAACCGTACATGGCGCATCACCCACCTGCTGTTGGGAGATGGCGGCGGCAGGCTGCCGACGCCGGACCCACACGCCACCGGCCTGGTTAACGAGGTATACCGTGCGCCCATCAATCATCTCTATCAGGACCCCGACAACCCTGGCATATTAATCGTCGAAATGGTCATTCCGCCTGAAATCGGCGGCTGGTGGATCCGAGAGCTGGGCGCCGAGGATGAGGATGGTCACTTCGTGGCCGCCGCGAACTGCCCACCCTCCTACAAGCCACAGTTGCCGCAAGGCTCGACGCGCGATCAGACGGTTCGGATGCGCCTTATCACCTCGCATATCGACCATATCGAGCTGAAGATCGATCCGAGTATCGTGACGGCCTCTCGCGCCTGGGTGGAGGTTCACGTCGATGAGCGTGCCGCCACGGCAGCGGAAACCGAGGCGGGGGAAAGCGAGCGGAAATTCATCACCCCGAAAATCCTCAAGCCATTGCTCGATACACTCGGCAACGCGATCTCCACGGTCGCGCAGACCCTGACTCAGCACCGCTCAAGCGGCGATCACGACGAGAGATATGCACGTCGCGGGCAGAATCTGGGCGACCTCACCAATGCAGGCACTGCCCGGAGTAATTTGGGCCTGGGCACGATGGCAACCCGCGCAGCAGGGACCGGTGGCAACTCGTTCCGCACGAACACTCAGAACGATGACCGTTTTGTCCAGCAGAGCCGCCAGATCAGTACCGGTACTGGCCTCAACGGGGGCGGCAACTTAAGCGCTAACCGCACGCTATCGCTGGATAACGCCACTATCACCAGCCTAAGCCGAGCTGACAGCGCTGTTCAGCCCGCCCGCACGATCACGGCTGGTGGTGGCCTCAGCGGCGGAGGAAATTTATCAGCCAATAGAACACTAAGCGTCGATAGCTCAGTAGTGCGCACCTCCCGTGCCATTAATACCGGCACCGGCCTCAGCGGGGGCGGTAATTTATCGGGAAACCGAACACTGAGTGTTGATAGTAGTGTTATACGGATTGGTGATTTTGCTAACAGTCTGGCAGCGAACGGCTGGCAACCATTACCCGGTGGACTGATATTGCAGTGGGGTCAAGTGAATAACTACTCTCAGTCAACATTAAACGTGACGTTTAATATTCAGTTTCCCAGTACGTGTGTTGCATTCATGCCGACCCACTTAGTCGAGTCAGATGACAAATTCTTTTTCGCACAACCAACGGCTAGAAACAGGTCTGGCGGTAATCTGGCAATCTACTCTGGTTCAGCGGGGATCAACAATAGCATTATGGGAAACACCACCCCTGTAACAGTCGGCTGGATGGCACTTGGCTACTAAATCCAAGGAAATCAACATGCAATATTATTATAGCGCCTCTGAAAACGGCTTCTTCGTTGATACCGTCAATGGTTCCCCCACTCTAAATGTGCCAGACCCTGATTTTAAGTGGCCAATGATCGAAGTGCCCGATCCTGACCACCAAGGCGAAGGCGCCGCGCCATTGATTGAGGTGCGCGACGACTCCGTTGAACCGCCGATGATCGACGTGCCGAACCCTGATTGCACACTGCCCGGCGACGCAGTCGAAATTAGTGACGAGTACCACCAGAAGCTGCTCGCAGGCCAAGGCCACAAACGCATAACGGCAGATGAAAGCGGCTATCCTGTACTCACTGACCCGCCCCCTATCTCACTCGACGGCCTCGCTGAACAGAAGCGCGCCGAGATAGATGCCGCCCGTGATGCTGCATTCGCTGCAGGCCTGGAGTACGACTTCAACGGCGAAACCGATGTAGTGCAAACTCGCCCGCAGGACCAAGTCAACCTGCTGGGCTTACGGGCCAAAGCGGAAGCGGCCATAGATCAAGGCGCCACTGATCAAGTGATGAAATTTCGCGGAGAGAACAACGTCACCCACTACTTAACGCCCGATGAGATGTACACCCTGACCAACGATGCGCTCGCGCACATTGAGGGTATTTATGACCATAGCTGGGAGCGAAAGGACGCGATTGATGTGGCGTTAGAAGATGATGATAGGGAAAAAATTGAGCAACTATTTTGGTGAATGTCGAGTTGGATGCCTTTAAGGGCGCCGCCTACTCCGTGATTCGCATGAAAAATGGTTGATCAACCTAAATTGAGGAGCACCATCAATGTTTTCTCTAACAGCCCGCCAATTGGCGGGCTTCTTCACTAGCTCTCATCGAACTGGTTCATAATCCAGATCAGTATATCGATCAGACGCAACACTCGCAGGATCCACAAAAGACACTTTTTCCACATGAGCTCATTTCCTCCAGATTTTTGGGGCTCATATGTGTATAAGGGGCAGTTTTCGGCTTAGTGCCCATTTCTTGAAGATTTACCTGATCACGTAGAGTTTGATGTGGTGGAATCCGTCGCACAAAAGCTCGTAGTAACA
>NZ_JBQSUZ010000034.1:0-3205 GCF_052375975.1 Halomonas sp. TP35
TGGTAACGCAGGCGAGGAACGAGCCTACGGCACCCGCGAAAGGCGGCGCCAGCCGCCCGGATGCGCCGCCTTGGCCTGGGGCCGCACCCAACCCTAACCCCGGCAGCGCAGGGCGCTGCTTTGCGCCGGGCCGCCGCTGCGGGTGCGCTTCGCTTACACCGCACTACGGTTACGGTCACACCGTGAATCACCACCACGATGACAAATGCCGCCTGACGGCTGACGTCTGAGTTACGCCTCACCAGCATGGCAATGAATACTGGCGCTACGCACCGCATTACGTTTAAATATCGTTTAACTGACTTTGTTAATATTCTGCTTTTTTAAGCAAAACACTGCGACTTTGGTCTAAATTTCACTATTTTTTACCCATTCCGAAACGACATAGGGTATGCAAGAAAGCACATCCCTCGTTTAATGTCCCTCAAATAGCTGGCCAGCTAACAACGTCTTTAGTAATTACACATGGTACTTTTTCATGCCCTACGTTCACGACACGCTGTCCCGTTTAAAGCTTAGCAGCCCCGCTCAGGTTGAATTTTATCAAGCGGCAGAAGAAGTATTAGAGTGTTTGCGCCCTTTATTTGAGCGTCAGCCGCACTACCTGCAGCACAGCATTATTGAGCGTATGGTCGAACCAGAGCGCCAAATCATGTTCCGCGTTTGCTGGTTAGATGATGCTGGCTGCGTACAGGTCAACAAAGGCTATCGTATTCAGTTCAACTCAGCCCTTGGGCCCTACAAAGGCGGCTTACGCTTTCACCCAAGCGTTACGGCAGGCACCATCAAGTTTTTAGGGTTTGAACAAATTTTCAAAAACGCCTTAACCGGGCTGCCTATCGGCGGCGGCAAAGGTGGCTCTGACTTCGACCCCAAGGGTAAGTCAGACAACGAAATCATGCGTTTTTGCCAAGCCTTCATGTCAGAGCTTTACCGCCACATCGGCCCTACCCGCGATGTACCGGCTGGCGACATTGGCGTTGGCGCGCGTGAAATTGGCTATATGTATGGGCAGTACAAACGTCTGACAGGTCGCTATGAAGGCGTATTAACCGGCAAAGGCCTAAACTGGGGCGGCTCGCTTGGTCGTAAGGAAGCCACCGGATACGGCGCTGTTTACTTCGCGCAAAACATGCTGGCGGCCCGCGGCGAGACCCTGGAAGGCAAAACCTGCCTGGTATCTGGCGCAGGGAACGTATCCATTTACACCATCGAAAAACTGTATGAGCTGGGCGCCACCCCCATCACCTGTAGCGACTCACGCGGCACAGTCCATGATCCAAAGGGCATCGACCTTGGGCTTCTTAAGCAGCTTAAAGAAGTCAAACGGGTATCGCTTGAAGAGTACCTAAGCGAGCACCCTGACGCGCACTACATTAGCGCACGGGATTATCCGCAAGGTGGGCATGCGGTTTGGCACATCAAAGCAGGCGCCGCTTTCCCCTGTGCCACTCAGAACGAGCTAACCGAGCTTGATGCCCAAACGCTCCTCGCCAATCAGGTTACCTGCGTGAGCGAAGGCGCCAACATGCCTTCGACCACCGAGGCTGTTGACTGCTTCCTGGCCGCAAAAATTGCCTATGGCCCAGGTAAAGCCGCCAATGCTGGCGGCGTGGCGACAAGCCAGCTGGAGATGGCGCAGAACAGCAGCATGGAGCAGTGGCCCTTGGAAAAAGTTGACCAAAAACTCAAAGAGATAATGGCCAATATTTACCAACAGTGCGCCACCACGGCAGAAGAGTTTGGCGACCCCACCAACCTGGTACTGGGCGCTAATATTGCCGGATTCAGAAAAGTTGCGGATGCCATGATTGAGCAAGGAGTAATGTAATCGCCTTCCTTTGCTAGATCGCTTACACTGGCCATGGCGAACAGTCCTCCCTAAAAAGGGGGGACTGTTTTTATTGACAGCTACAAAATCGTTTATTTACTGTTAAGTAAAAGTATTCAATTGATTTCATTGCTTTCCAAGGAGAGTGACCATGGGACAACGTCCTCCCATTATGATTAACCGTCTTGATGCAGAACGCTTGCAGCGCTTGATTGATAACGCTACGGATAAAGAGCTTGCCGTGGCCACGCTGCTTGAGGAAGAGTTAACCCGCGGGGAAGTGATTGATCCCCAGGAAATTCCCGACGACGTGGTCAGCATGAACAGCCAAATCCGCTTCACTGACCTAACCCGCGGGCGCCAAATGGTGCGCACACTGGTTTACCCTCATGCACTCAGCACGGTTGAGGACGGCATTTCGGTAATGGCGCCCATTGGCGCGGGCCTTATCGGCCTTAAAGTAGGCGATATTATTGACTGGCCTTTACCCAATAACTCCGAAGTTCGCCTACGTATCGACGCCATCTTGTGGCAGCCCGAACGCGAACAGCAGCTCCATCGTTAATAACGCTCTTACCGCCTTTTGGCACCATCGCGGGCGCGTCAAAGCCCTACCGCGCACTACATTCAAACCTTGTAATGTGGCGTAAGCGTTAGCGCACCCGCGAGCAAAGTGCTCTCAAGATGACATACATCTCATAACCCATTAACCTTACCTCGTAATATTTATAAATATTTTAAAGGAAGGCAGTAATGGCAATCTATCGGCGAGCCTACGTGCCCGGAGGCAGCTATTTCTTTACGGTCGTGACCCATTCGCGCCAGCCGTTGCTCGCCGATCAACTCAATATTAATGCGCTTGGGAGAGCTTTTCGCCGAGTACGCGAAGAGCAACCTTTTGTTATGGAGGCTTTTGTACTTCTCCCCGATCACCTTCACTGCCTTTGGACCCTCCCGGAAGACGATTCTGATTACTCTTCTCGTTGGAGAGATATCAAAAAGTATGCATCGAAAGATTTTCTCCTTCCCCCCGGAAACCCAAACGCTTGGCAACGAGGCTTTTGGGAGCACGTTATTCGGGACGAAAACGACTGGCAGCGACATATTGATTACATTCACTATAACCCGGTGAAACACGGCTGGGCCAAAGCACCTCGCGATTGGAAGTGGTCAAGCTTCCATCAATACGTAAAGAAAGGATGGTACGAAAGCGACTGGGGTTCAGAACGCATTCCCGACGTTTCCAAAATGGACTGGGAATAACAGCCTGTAAGTAGTATCTATTGCAAAGGATGGCGCCAGCCGTTTGGACTCCCCCCTATGGCAGCGCGGTGCGCTGCTTTGCGGGTGCGCTTCGCTTACACCGCACTACGG
>NZ_JBQSUZ010000035.1:0-3054 GCF_052375975.1 Halomonas sp. TP35
GCGACCAGACCCCTTGGGTGTTATAGGGTCAAGCCTCACGGGCCATTAGTACACGTTAGCTCAACGCCTTGCAGCGCTTCCACACCGTGCCTATCAACCAGCTGGTCTCGCTGGGCCCTTCAGGAGGCTCAAGGCCTCGGGGATGTCTCATCTTGAAGGGGGCTTCCCGCTTAGATGCTTTCAGCGGTTATCCCGTCCGACCATAGCTACCCGGCAATGCCACTGGCGTGACAACCGGAACACCAGAGGGTCGTCCACTCCGGTCCTCTCGTACTAGGAGCAGCTCTTCTCAAACATCCAACGCCCACGGCAGATAGGGACCGAACTGTCTCACGACGTTCTAAACCCAGCTCGCGTACCACTTTAAATGGCGAACAGCCATACCCTTGGGACCGACTTCAGCCCCAGGATGTGATGAGCCGACATCGAGGTGCCAAACACCGCCGTCGATGTGAACTCTTGGGCGGTATCAGCCTGTTATCCCCGGAGTACCTTTTATCCGTTGAGCGATGGCCCTTCCATACAGAACCACCGGATCACTAGAACCTGCTTTCGCACCTGCTCGACGTGTCTGTCTCGCAGTCAAGCACCCTTATGCTCTTGCACTCACTGCACGATGTCCGACCGTGCTGAGGGTACCTTCGTGCTCCTCCGTTACTCTTTGGGAGGAGACCGCCCCAGTCAAACTACCCACCACACACTGTCCTCGATCCGGATAACGGACCTGAGTGAGAACGCCAATGATGCCAGGCTGGTATTTCAAGGTTGGCTCCCTTCGAACTGGCGTCCGAAGTTCAAAGCCTCCCAGCTATCCTACACAGGCAACATCAGCGTCCAGTGTGAAGCTATAGTAAAGGTTCACGGGGTCTTTCCGTCTAGCCGCGGGTACACCGCATCTTCACGGCGATTTCAATTTCACTGAGTCTCGGGTGGAGACAGCGTGGCCATCATTACGCCATTCGTGCAGGTCGGAACTTACCCGACAAGGAATTTCGCTACCTTAGGACCGTTATAGTTACGGCCGCCGTTTACCGGGGCTTCAATCAAGAGCTTCGACCGAGGTCTAACACCATCATTTAACCTTCCGGCACCGGGCAGGCGTCACACCCTATACGTCCTCTTGCGAGTTGGCAGAGTGCTGTGTTTTTAATAAACAGTTGCAGCCACCTGGTATCTTCGACCGGTTCGGGCTTGGAGAGCAAGTCTCGTTACCCTACGCCGGCGTGCCTTCTCCCGAAGTTACGGCACCATTTTGCCTAGTTCCTTCACCCGAGTTCTCTCAAGCGCCTTGGGATTCTCACCCTGACCACCTGTGTCGGTTTGGGGTACGGTCGCACATGATCTGAAGCTTAGAGGCTTTTCCTGGAAGCGTGGCATCAATGACTTCGACACCGAAGTGTCTTCGTCTCGTCTCTCGGCTTGAAAGGGTCCCGGATTTACCTGAGACCCAGGCCTACTGACTTTCACCAGGACAACCAACGCCTGGCTCACCTAGCCTTCTCCGTCCCCCCATCGCAATCATGTCCGGTACGGGAATATTAGCCCGTTTCCCATCGACTACGCCTTTCGGCCTCGCCTTAGGGGCCGACTCACTCTGCTCTGATTAGCATCGAACAGAAAACCTTGGTCTTCCGGCGGGGGAGTTTTTCACTCCCCTTATCGTTACTCATGTCAGCATTCGCACTCGTGATACCTCCAGCAGACTTCTCAATCCACCTTCATCGGCTTACACGACGCTCCTCTACCGCTCATCCTGAGGATGAACCCGTAGCTTCGGTATCTGGTTTAGCCCCGTTACATCTTCCGCGCAGGCCGACTCGACTAGTGAGCTATTACGCTTTCTTTAAAGGATGGCTGCTTCTAAGCCAACCTCCTAGCTGTCTGAGCCTTCCCACATCGTTTCCCACTTAACCAGAATTTGGGGACCTTAGCTGACGGTCTGGGTTGTTTCCCTTTTCACGACGGACGTTAGCACCCGCCGTGTGTCTCCCACGCTTGCACTCACCGGTATTCGGAGTTTGCCTCGGGTTGGTAAGTCGGGATGACCCCCTAGCCGAAACAGTGCTCTACCCCCGGTGGTGATACGTGAGGCGCTACCTAAATAGCTTTCGAGGAGAACCAGCTATCTCCGGGCTTGATTAGCCTTTCACTCCGATCCACAAGTCATCCAAATCTTTTTCAACAGATCCTGGTTCGGGCCTCCAGTTGATGTTACTCAACCTTCACCCTGCTCATGGATAGATCGCCCGGTTTCGGGTCTATATCCAGCGACTGTGTCGCCCAGTTAAGACTCGGTTTCCCTACGGCTCCCCTATACGGTTAACCTCGCCACTGAATATAAGTCGCTGACCCATTATACAAAAGGTACGCAGTCACAGAACAAGTCTGCTCCTACTGCTTGTACGCACACGGTTTCAGGATCTATTTCACTCCCCTCTCCGGGGTTCTTTTCGCCTTTCCCTCACGGTACTGGTTCACTATCGGTCAGCCAGGAGTATTTAGCCTTGGAGGATGGTCCCCCCGTCTTCAGTCAAGGTTTCTCGTGCCCCGACCTACTCGATTTCACGTGATCAGATTTTCGACTACGGGGCTATCACCCGCTATGGCCGAGCTTCCCAGCTCGTTCGTCTAATCAGTCACACGCTTAAGGGCTGGTCCCCGTTCGCTCGCCGCTACTGGGGGAATCTCGGTTGATTTCTTTTCCTCAGGGTACTTAGATGTTTCAGTTCCCCTGGTTCGCCTCGTACCCCTATGTATTCAGGGCACGATACTGACCTTGTGGTCAGTGGGTTTCCCCATTCAGAGATGTCCGGGTCACAGGTTGTTTGCCACCTCGCCGAACCTTATCGCAGGCTTCCACGTCTTTCATCGCCTCTGGCTGCCTAGGCATCCACCGTGTGCGCTTCATTGCTTGACCCTATAACCCGAAGGAGTCTGGGGTTCGCAATGACAACGATTGCCGGATACGCTTGAGACGTATCACACAACAATTACGTATCAACGTTTTAAAAAAACGTTAATGTCAGCATGATATACATTGTTAAAGAGCGACTG
>NZ_JBQSUZ010000036.1:0-1929 GCF_052375975.1 Halomonas sp. TP35
AATCGAGTAGGAAGGGGAGTCGCCTCCCCTGTCCTCTCACACCACCGGGCATACGGTTCCGTACCACGGCGGTTCATGAACAACGTTTGAGCCATCTGACCGTATCGAGTATCGAGATCAGGCCCAGATCGTAAAACCACTTTCTCGGCAGGGCCTCATTCATGTGCGAGGCTCCGGCGTTCCACCAAGGCCCTCGCCCATTGCCCGCCGATTTCCAAGCACGGCACGCGTCCAGACCCAGGCCTCGGAGTTTCCGACGCCGGGTCGCCGGGCGCTTCCATTGCCGCCAGATCAGACCGCGCAAGCGCCGTCGTATCCATTGATCCAGCGCTTCCAAGGGGCGTTTCACATCAACAAGGCTGAAGTAATGGGCCCATCCTCGCAGGACTGGCCTCAACCCTTCGATTGTCCGCTGGATGTTGCGCCCCCTGCCACGTTTCAGGATCTCACGGACACGCTGCATCATGCGCGTCAGGCTGGCCTTGGCTAGCGTCAGTTTCAACTGCTTGTGCCGAGTGAGGCTGTAGCCCAGGTAGCCGCGTCGCCATGGCCGGTCCACCGCACTTTTACGGCGATTGACCGTCAGCCGAAGTGAGCTCTCGAGATACTCACTCAAGCTGCCCATGACCCGCTCGCCTGCTCGCCAGCTTTTGACATACACCTGCACGTCATCGGCGTAGCGGCAGAAGCGGTGGCCTCGGCGTTCCAGCTCCTTGTCCATGTCGTCCAGCAGGATGTTCGCCAGTAGCGGGCTGAGGGGTCCGCCCTGGGGGGTTCCCTGCCGCCTCGGCGTGGGCAAGCCATGCTGGAACATACCCGCCTCCAGATAACGACGGATCAGACGCCGCACGCGCTTGTCGTCAACGTGCCGCGCGACCCGTGCCATCAGCAGATCGTGGTTCACTCGGTCGAAGAAAGCCTCCAGGTCAAGGTCGACCACCCAGCGGTGGCCGGCGGTGACGTGGGCCTTCATGGCCGATACGGCCTGCCTGGCACTGCGCTTGGGGCGGTAGCCGTAACTCGACTCGGAGAAGGTCGGATCGAAGATCGGCGTCAGCACCTGCGACAGTGCTTGCTGGATGAGCCGGTCGGTGACCGTGGGGATGCCGAGTTGCCGCTCTCCCCCTTCAGGTTTGGGGATAGTGGCGGCTCGGATCTGGCTGGGGTGATACTCATCGGCCAACAGTCGCTCGCGCAGCGTTGACCAGTACTTCCTTAGATGGTCAGCTAACTGATGCACCGTCATGCCATCGACACCCGGTGCGCCTTTGTTGGCCACCACCTTACGGTAAGCTCGCTCCATGTTCTCCGGGTCAACGACCCGTTCCATGAGCGTGGTTGGCTCCGCTTTCGTCCACGATAGCGACGCCGGGATCGTCTCGACGCTCACCGGCCGGGGCGCGGAGTTCTGCTCCTGCCCCTCTGGGTGAGTGACGGTATTAGCGTCGGTTTCTGTCTTCATGATCGATCCTCGAGACGTTATCGCCTACTCGCGGTTCTTCATGTTCGGCCCTTGGTGCCGTGGTGAACCGGCACTTACTATGGCCTCTGCTGACGTCTGGTGATCTATCCCGTCGCCTCTCGACGCCGGTAGCACTGTGGCAGACCACCAGACCTCCCAGGGTAAGACGCGCGACCTTCCCGCTTATGCCTGTCGGATTTACATCATGGCGTTCCGTACAAGTATTGGGCTTTAGTGATCATTGCCACCTCACCCCGCCATGACGCCTCGTATCCACTTCCTGTTCGTCAGGCCAGCGTTTTGCCTCGGGCTTCCTTCAGATTCTCTCTCGCGGGAGACACCCTTGCCGTCGGCTAGCACTTCCCCTTGCCGGGCGTGCAGGGGACTTTCACCCCCAAGTCATCCTGAGGCACCACCCCTAGGAACAGCGCCTATCAAGGCGCTACGCGCCATGCCTGGCGCACAAC
>NZ_JBQSUZ010000037.1:0-1619 GCF_052375975.1 Halomonas sp. TP35
ATTCGTTTGAACCTTGAGCCAGGATTGATTCACCTTTGTCACTTTCGAGTGACAAGTAAGAATCACACTGATTTTAAACTGAAGAGTTTGATCATGGCTCAGATTGAACGCTGGCGGCAGGCTTAACACATGCAAGTCGAGCGGTAACAGGTCCAGCTTGCTGGACGCTGACGAGCGGCGGACGGGTGAGTAATGCATAGGAATCTGCCCGGTAGTGGGGGATAACCTGGGGAAACTCAGGCTAATACCGCATACGTCCTACGGGAGAAAGGGGGCTTCGGCTCCCGCTATTGGATGAGCCTATGTCGGATTAGCTGGTTGGTGAGGTAATGGCTCACCAAGGCAACGATCCGTAGCTGGTCTGAGAGGATGATCAGCCACATCGGGACTGAGACACGGCCCGAACTCCTACGGGAGGCAGCAGTGGGGAATATTGGACAATGGGCGCAAGCCTGATCCAGCCATGCCGCGTGTGTGAAGAAGGCCTTCGGGTTGTAAAGCACTTTCAGCGAGGAAGAACGCCTGGTGGTTAATACCCATCAGGAAAGACATCACTCGCAGAAGAAGCACCGGCTAACTCCGTGCCAGCAGCCGCGGTAATACGGAGGGTGCAAGCGTTAATCGGAATTACTGGGCGTAAAGCGCGCGTAGGTGGCTTGATAAGCCGGTTGTGAAAGCCCCGGGCTCAACCTGGGAACGGCATCCGGAACTGTCAGGCTAGAGTGCAGGAGAGGAAGGTAGAATTCCCGGTGTAGCGGTGAAATGCGTAGAGATCGGGAGGAATACCAGTGGCGAAGGCGGCCTTCTGGACTGACACTGACACTGAGGTGCGAAAGCGTGGGTAGCAAACAGGATTAGATACCCTGGTAGTCCACGCCGTAAACGATGTCGACCAGCCGTTGGGTGCCTAGCGCACTTTGTGGCGAAGTTAACGCGATAAGTCGACCGCCTGGGGAGTACGGCCGCAAGGTTAAAACTCAAATGAATTGACGGGGGCCCGCACAAGCGGTGGAGCATGTGGTTTAATTCGATGCAACGCGAAGAACCTTACCTACCCTTGACATCTACAGAAGCCGGGAGAGATCCTGGTGTGCCTTCGGGAACTGTAAGACAGGTGCTGCATGGCTGTCGTCAGCTCGTGTTGTGAAATGTTGGGTTAAGTCCCGTAACGAGCGCAACCCTTGTCCTTATTTGCCAGCACGTAATGGTGGGAACTCTAAGGAGACTGCCGGTGACAAACCGGAGGAAGGTGGGGACGACGTCAAGTCATCATGGCCCTTACGGGTAGGGCTACACACGTGCTACAATGGCCGGTACAAAGGGTTGCCAACTCGCGAGAGTGCGCCAATCCCGAAAAGCCGGTCTCAGTCCGGATCGGAGTCTGCAACTCGACTCCGTGAAGTCGGAATCGCTAGTAATCGTGAATCAGAATGTCACGGTGAATACGTTCCCGGGCCTTGTACACACCGCCCGTCACACCATGGGAGTGGACTGCACCAGAAGTGGTTAGCCTAACGCAAGAGGGCGATCACCACGGTGTGGTTCATGACTGGGGTGAAGTCGTAACAAGGTAGCCGTAGGGGAACCTGCGGCTGGATCACCTCCTTAAACGATGCGTC
>NZ_JBQSUZ010000038.1:0-1561 GCF_052375975.1 Halomonas sp. TP35
CCTGGATTTCTCATAGTACCTCAGCCAGTACCGCACTCAGGCTGTAACACCGCTAAACACCTACTGGCTCGACTTACATCGGCTACTTTTTAACCACTTTCCGGCGTTCAGACACACTTCCCCCTTTCCCCCATTGCTTCGGGCCGGGGGCGCCCGAGCAGTCAGTTAGGAACCAACCGCCTGACGAGATCGGATAGCGCCGTTTTATAGGGGTAGCTGTCACTCATGAGTACTCGGATTCGACGCGTATTGCGGATGATGACCGCGCCTACTTTGATGAGCTTGAGCCTCAGGTTGCTCGGACTCATGCGCGCGAAGGGCGTGTGCTTCAGATAAGTCCGTAACCGCTCGAACAGCGTATAAGCGAAGCCCGACAAGATCAGCCGCCACTGATTGGCCCACCAGTGCGTGCTGGAGGTCCGGTCAGCAAACAGGCTCAGTTGTTGATCCTTGATCCGGTTCTCCATGTCACCCCGGGCACAGTACTGCTCGTAGTAAAGCTTGAAGCCATCATCGTAACGGGAACTGATGATAAACCGGGGATTAGAGCCTAACTCGCCTTCTTCCAGGCGGGCCACCACCCAGCGTGAGTATTTCCAGGAGTGGGCTTGATACTGGAAGCGAAACGTCTCTGCCACTTTCCCTCCCACCTGCCATTGGGTCTTGCGCACCAGCATCATGGGCACATCCACTTCCTTGAGCAGCCGGCTGTTCTTGGCGATTCCCACGATGTAGTCGACGTGATGCCGATCACACCAGTTCAGCATCCGGGGACGACAAAAGTGGCTATCACCTCGTAACACGATGCGCGTATCGGGCCAGTATTGACGGATAAAGCGTACCAGTAAGGCGAGGATCGCCCAGCTATGGCGGCTGTCGCTGCGGTCACTGGTGCGCAGATAGCTCACCAGTAAGTGGCGCCCACAGAAGACATACAGTGGGAAGTAGCAGTGGTGATCGTAATAACGGTTAAAGAACTTGCCGGGTTGCTCGCCATGCACGGGGATGTCGGTGCCATCAAAGTCCAGCACGATCTCCTTGGGTGGTTCGTCATGCTGTTCAATGAAGTGATGCCACAGCAACTCATGGGCCTTCACTATTGCTTGCCGATCGGCGTTCTGCTCCACCCGGCACAGCGTCGACTTGCCTGCCAGCGTATCCTCTTCACCGAGCGCTGTCTGAAGGGCCTGATCATAGCGCAGGGCCTCATGGTCGTTGAAATCTTCATAGCCAGCGGCGACACCGAACACCCGCTGACGAACCAACGTGTCGAGCTTATGACGAACCTGTTCCGGTGAGCGGGGATCATGAAGCACGGCGGCCAAGCGGCGTGTTAGGCGATGCTGTTTATCGACTTCACGAAGCAGGAGTAATCCGGCGTCCGACGTAATGTGGCCCCCGGAGAAGTCGGCTTCAATTTGGCGGCGAGAGAGTGGCGAGAAGGTCAGCTTTTCAGGTACCATTTTGGAAGCGGCTGTTGGTGCTTGATGGATTGGTTAGGTTCTTGAAATCATAGCACTTTCAGCCGCTTTCTTTTATACCCTGTGAGAAATCCGGGCTA
>NZ_JBQSUZ010000039.1:0-1492 GCF_052375975.1 Halomonas sp. TP35
TCCAGGAACGGCTCTTCTTGCTCAGGCAAGTCCATGGGCACACGTTCTTCTATAGGCTTTTGGCTAGGCTGTGAGCGTGGGGGAACCGCAGGGGAAGCCGCGGATTTTTCATCACGTTTACCCGCAGCCGTTAGCCAAAAGCTATTCCGCTCTCCCAGCCCCAGCGTCTCTCTTTTATATACCAATAAATAACCAGCCACCACCAATGTATTAAAGCTTAACCACCCGGCCCCAATGGCACAGGTCAGCGCCAGCGTGTGCGCATTCATTGCTTATAACCCACGTTTTATTGTTAGACGAAAAGTATCGGCCAGTATGGCAAAAAAGCAATTTTAGCGAGCTAGGCAATTAGTGGCATGATGGAGACGCGAGCAAGGCAAAACATCCGTTGCATGTGTGTAAAATTAACCGCTAGCCGTCGTTTTCCAGCATCGCTAACGTATGGTCGTGCTGCTGCTTGATCGCTTTATCGAGGATATCAAGAAGGTGGGCATAATCATCGGGCATGGTTGTATCTAGCCCGTGGGTTTCGGCTTGGCGAATCGTGGCTTGGGTTTCACAGATGAGCGTTTCCAGCTCAAGTACCACGCGCTCATGTTCACTGGGAATCACATTTACTCTCTTGGCTTGTACGCTGCAAAGCGCTTAATCCGCCTTCTGATGAACTTGCACTCGCCGATAAAGCTGAGCAGCATTTTCAATCGCCACTGCCTCAAACGCGTCAAGCGTTAATAGCTGGTCACGACGTCTATCTTGTACCACGGCATTCAGCTCTTGCTGGTAGCGCTTTAACAAATGCTCCAGGTTCATACGTATCATGGTCAGTTCCAGCTGGAACTCCATTTTCAACGTGTTGGTACGCGCGATGCTTTCCAGTTCCTGGGTATTGAGCGCTTCATCAAGCGTGTGCCCCACTAGCTTTTCGACGGTATCAAGTTTAGGCACTACGTCATAAATAACATCGTAGGCAGAAATAGTCTGCGCATTCGTTTTCACATGTCCCTCTACAAAACTGGCCCCATCAAGGAACCTGTTTATATTACCTACTAGTACGAGATAGCCAAGAAAAGAATCTTTACTCCCATATATAGAGCAAAAGCAAGCAAACCCAAGCCCACTATAGCTTTAAATACACTACCTATTTCAACACGTTCTTCTTTTCGGCCATCATTGGCCAGCCTTGAACAACCAGCAACGAGGCATGATATAAAAAATGCAACAAACGCAAAAAAAAGAAGCTTGAGCATTCAAAACTACCTTAAATATCGTTATTAGTTTGAACTTCTTGGTCAACGGCGTCTGCAGGAACTTCTACAAGCAGTATGTTTCGCTTTTCATAGCACCACTGCACAAAAAACTCTTCACCTACCACAAACCTGAAAGGCGTGGGAAGTACTTTATAAACGCTACCTGCCAACGCTTTGAAACGACCTTCGTCGTTAACCACTGCCGATGTCAAAGGGCCAGCCGCCTGATACCATGCATTTTGAAT
>NZ_JBQSUZ010000040.1:0-1073 GCF_052375975.1 Halomonas sp. TP35
TGTAAGAGGCCGGATGATAGATTAAGCCATAGGAGCTATCCTCTCCTGGCAGCACGTGACCTCATTGCTTACTTTATTCAGGAGCAGCGAGATGGATATTAAACTACACAAGACAGCGACCACTACCCCACGCATCCGCCGCGAGATCCAACGGGCACCCGCCTCGATGAGCGATAGTGAGTTGGCACGGCGTTATCATGTTTCTTGTCCCACGATTGCTCGGTGGCGCTACCGAGAGACGCAACATGATCTGTCTCATACACGGCACAACTTGCTCACAACACTGTCTTCTGCCCAGGAAGAAATTGTCGTGGCCCTGCGGGAGTATCTGCGGCTGAGTGTCGACGATCTGCTGGTGGTAGCAAGAGAATTTCTGCATCCGGACCTCTCACGTTCCGCACTACAGCGTCTGTTGAAACGTCGTGGTTTACCCAGCCTCGCGGCCCTGAAAAAGCAGGAGAGAGCGGCTCAAGCACCGACCCATAAGCCTTTCAAGGCCTATACGCCGGGGTATATCCATGTCGACGTTAAACACCTGCCTCAAATGCCCGACGAGAACCGCAAGCGTTACCTTTTCGTGGCTATTGATCGTGCTACACGCTGGGTCTATCTTGAGGTACGTCAACATCAGTCCGCACAAGATGCCGACGCTTTTCTACACCATGTCCACCAGCGTGCGCCCTTCAAGATCAAGACGCTGCTCACCGATAACGGCAAGACGTTTACTGACCGCTTCACTTCTGGCGGTGAACGGCAGCCCAGCGGCCAGCATAAAGTCGATCAGTTCTGTCGCCAGCAGGGCATTGATCATCGGCTGATCACGCCCTATCGGCCTCAAACGAATGGCATGGTCGAGCGCTTCAATGGCCGCATAAGCGACGTGCTTAACACACACCGATTCGATTCACGTGAAGACCTGGAAACCACGCTCAAACGTTATAACTGGCTGTACAACCACCACATCAATCAAAAGGCCTTGCACCATCAGCCCCCGGTTGGTGCAATGAAGCAGTGGCAGACTGACAGGCCCGAATTATTTTGGAAGCGTGTAATCAATCATGCGGGACCCGACA
>NZ_JBQSUZ010000041.1:0-974 GCF_052375975.1 Halomonas sp. TP35
TGGCCTTTCATGCGGCGCTTGAACTCCTGCGCCTCGGCCGGGAACGCCTCGGCATAGCGGGCAAAGCGCTTTTCCCACGCCTGCTGGCGGGTTTTACCTGCTTCACGCGCATCCCAGCCAGCGTAAACGGGCTCGGGGATATGGAACGGTGCGTGGGGCCAGTCCAGCTGCTTGCGCGCCAGGGCAACTTCGTCTTCGCCCAGCGGCGCGCCGTGCGACTCTTCCTTGCCCTGCTTGTTAGGCGCACCGAAACCGATAATCGTTTTACAGATAATCAGGCTGGGCTTGTCATCGTTCTGTTTGGCAAGTGCAATGGCGGCCTGGATCTCTTCCGGCTTGTGACCATCGACATTGGGCACCACGTGCCAGCCGTAGGCTTCAAAGCGTTTGGCGGTATCGTCGGTAAACCAGCCTTCCACTTCCCCATCAATCGAAATGCCGTTGTCGTCATAGAGCGCAATCAGCTTGCCCAGCTGCTGAGTACCCGCCAGCGACGCCGCCTCATGGGAAATACCTTCCATCAGGCAGCCGTCACCCAAAAAGCACCAGGTGTGGTGATCGACAATGGTGTGGCCCGAGCGGTTGAACTGCGCTGCCAGGGTTTTTTCGGCAATCGCAAAGCCGACCGCGTTGGCAAACCCCTGACCGAGCGGGCCGGTGGTGGTTTCGATGCCGGGCGCGTAGCCAAATTCCGGATGGCCCGCCGTGGGCGAGTGCAACTGCCGGAAGTTCTGAAGCTGTTCCAGGCTTAACTCATAGCCGCTTAAGTGCAGCAGAGAGTAGAGCAGCATTGAGCCGTGGCCATTGGACAGCACGAACCGGTCACGATCGGCCCACGTTGGGTCTTCGGGGTTGTGCTTGAGGTGGTCATTCCACAGCACCTCGGCGATATCAGCCATGCCCATGGGGGCGCCAGGGTGGCCGGACTTGGCCTTCTGAACAGCATCCATGGAAAGGGCGCGAATGGCATTGGC
>NZ_JBQSUZ010000042.1:0-910 GCF_052375975.1 Halomonas sp. TP35
AACTGATGCAACTCCAACCATTCATGCCGTGCCGTCCGATTGAAGCGTTCGATATAGGCATTTTGAGTCGGCTTGCCAGGCTGGATGTATAAAAGCGTTATCCGGTTACTGTTGGCCCAGTCGACCAACGATTGAGCAATGTATTCAGGGCCGTTATCCAGCCGAATGGCTGCCGGTTTGCCACGCCACTCGATGATCTGCTGCAGAGAGCGGATAACGCGGGCACTCGGCAATGACAGGTCAACTTCGATCCCCAGGCCTTCGCGATTGTAATCATCAATGACATTGAAGGTTCGCAGTGTTCGACCATCAACCAGCGAGTCACTCATAAAATCCATGGACCATACCTGGTTGATAGCCGTCGGCACGCTCAAGGCATCCGGCTTATCTCGCTTCAAGCGTCGCCGGGGCTTGATGCGCAGGTTCAGCTCAAGCTCCCGATAAATGCGGTAAACGCGCTTGTGATTCCAGGTGTAACCACGCACATTGCGCAAATGCAGGTAGCAAAGCCCAAAACCCCAGCGCTTATTGGCCGTCGTCAAGCGCAGAAGCCAGTTGGCAATCACGTCGTTCTCGGACCGTCGTTTGGGCCGATAGTGGTAGCAGGATTCACTGACGCTCATGCATTCACAGGCAAGGCGAATACTGACACCATGACGTTTGACAGTAGAAGCGGCCATCTCACGTCGCTGAGATGGCGTTACAACTTTCCCTCAAGTGCTTCCTGACGGATCTCGGCCTTGAGCTTTTCCTCGGCATACATCTTCTTGAGTCGACGGTTTTCATCTTCGAGCTCTTTCATCCGCTTCATCAGCGAGGCGTCCATGCCGCCAAACCTGGCGCGCCACTTATAGAAAGTAGCGCTGCTCATGCCATGTTCACGGCATAGTGCCGGGACAGGCACGCCCGA
>NZ_JBQSUZ010000043.1:0-887 GCF_052375975.1 Halomonas sp. TP35
TGCGGCAATGGTGCAGGAAGCTGTCCTGTCACTCTTGGAGCCCAGCTTGAGCTGGACGTACAGCGAGCACATGCTCGATGGCAGCCGAACTAGGCGACCTCGCCTTTTACCGCGTAACTCCAATTGCCCAATCTGTCATGATTGAGACGGAACTAACATTTACAGATAGTCAGGGCAGGCTACTTGTGGTTTTGCCTTCAGTTCTAAGTAGACTACTAAGCTATCGCCAGTTTAATTTGAGCAGCAACGAAGCCGCTGGTGTGCTCATTGGCGAGCGCCGCGGCTCGCACTTAGTAGTGCATCAAGTCTCGGAGCCGGGAAAAGGTGACATCAGACGTCGATGCTTTGTTGATCGCCGAGGGCCTCATCATCAAGTAGCCGTCGAAGGTGCCTTTTCACGTTCGTCCGGCCGTCTTCAGTACCTTGGAGAATGGCACACCCATCCTGAGGATATTCCCTCTCCGTCTTCAACCGATTTAAATTCATGGAAACGATATCTGGTTGCTGATGAACCCATGGTCTTGCTGATAGTGGGTAGGAAAGAAATATGGGCTGCAAAAAAACTTAATGCAAAAGTCATTCCGCTTCTCAATATTCGCTAAAAATTTTAGGGCTCAGCTATTAACGTAACCTAATGTTAAATACCCTTCCAACTGCCTTTATTCCAATGTGTAAAGAAAATTTCAATTGAAACGTTCAATGCATCGATATTCATCAATTAATATTTGGAGAATTTATGTCTCAATATTGGCGTGACCGTGTAATCCCCCCGGAAATCCGAAGCGGCTATAAGTAGAAAATTCCGATAAAATGAGCGTAAGGAGTTTTCCATGAGAAAGTCACGATTTACCGATAGTCAGATTCTCTCCATCCTCAAGCAAGCCGAC
>NZ_JBQSUZ010000044.1:0-856 GCF_052375975.1 Halomonas sp. TP35
TTTTCGTTGGCAAACCCACCCTTGGTCTTGGTGAGTTTTCGGAACTGCCGGTGCACGGCTTCAACGGCGTTAGTCGTGTAGACAGCTTTACGCACATAGTCGGGGTACTTGAAGTAGGCCGAGAGCGTGGGCCACTTATTGCGCCAGGAAGCGATGACAAGCGGGTATTTGTCGCCCCATTTAGCTTCCAACTCGTCCAATGCCAGCTCGGCGGCATTGAGCGTAGCCGCCTTGTAGACCGCCTTCAAGTCGGCCATGAAGGCCTTTTGATTTTTCGAGGCGACGTACTTCAGCGAGTTTCGTATCTGGTGGATGATGCAGTGTTGGATCTCGGTGTTGGGATAGAGGCTTGCAATCGCTTCAGGGAAGCCTTTCAGGCCGTCAACACAGGCAATGAGAATGTCCTGGACACCACGGTTATAGAGGTCGGTGAGCACACTTAGCCAGTGGTGAGCGCCTTCCTGATCGGAGAGATACAGGCCCAGGAGTTCCTTCTTGCCCTCGATGTTCAGCCCCAGAATGGTATAGACGGCCTTGCTGGTATAGCGGCCATGTTCCCGGATCTTGTAGTGGATCGCATCAAGCCAGACAATGGGATAGATGGCCTCCAGGTCACGCTCGCGCCAGGCCTGAAGCTCCGGTATCAGCTTATCGGTGACGGCATTGAGGGTGCCGTTGGAAAGCGAGATGCCATACAGGTCGGCAATATGCGTGCGAATGTCCTGATAGCTATTGCCCAGAGCGTATAGCGCAATGACTTTGCGTTCCAGTTCGTCGGTTAACTGAGTCTGGTGCTTCTTGACGATTTGCGGTTCAAAGGTGCCATTGCGATCGCGCGGTGTGGTCAGCTCAAAGC
>NZ_JBQSUZ010000045.1:0-810 GCF_052375975.1 Halomonas sp. TP35
CTAGGGCGTGTCCTCATTTTGAAAGAAAGGCTGTCCCTCATTGATTTTCTGTGGGGTTATGCGACTCTTCTCAACAGAGGGGGAGTACTGCCATGACACGATATGTTTTGACCGATGATATTTGGGAACAGCTTCAAGTCACCATGAAAGCAAAGGGTTGCCACCGCTGGCCCAATGATCGAAATATAATGGAAGCAATACTCTGGAAACTCCGAACCGGCGCTCCCTGGCGCGATATTCCGAGTGAGTTTTGCCCCTGGAAAACGGCCTATAATCGCTTCAACCGCTGGGCCACCAAAGGATTGTGGGAGCAATTTTTTTTGAGCTACGAGGCGAAATTGATACGGAGTGGGTATTCGCCGACGGAAGTTACCTCCGCACTCACCAGCATGCGAGTGGAGCTCGGCATGGAGAAGAGCGGGCCATTGGAAAATCACGAGGAGGAGCTACCACCAAACTCCATATGCTCGCCGATGCGCATGGAAATCCGGTCGATTTTGAAGTCACTGGGGGTAACGTCCACGACGCCACGGTTGCAGAGCACCTCATAAAGAAGGTCGATCAAGCCGACCACTTCATTGCTGACAAGGGCTATGATTCAGAGGCCATCCGTGACCATGCCAGGGCAGGGGGCATCAACCCGATCATCCCCAAAAGATCAAACAACAAGACGCCAAATCCGGGGTTTGATGCCTTTCTCTACAGGCATCGCCATTTGGTAGAAAACCTCTTTGCTCGGCTGAAACACTTTCGCAGTATTGCCACTCGCTTTGAGAAACTGGCACGAAATTTCAAATCCATGGTTTACCT
>NZ_JBQSUZ010000046.1:0-437 GCF_052375975.1 Halomonas sp. TP35
ACTGCTCAATCGGCTGGTGGGTCGGGCCATCTTCACCCAGGCCAATGGAGTCATGGGTAAATACGTAGATCGCCTGCTGACCCATTAACGCCGCCATGCGAACCGCGTTACGCATGTACTCCATGAAGATCAGGAAGGTTGCGCCGTACGGGACAAAACCACCGTGCAGGGCGATACCGTTCATCACCGCGCCCATACCGAACTCACGTACGCCATAGTGCAGGTAGTTACCGCTGGCATCTTCCGGCGTAATCGCTTTGGCGCCCTTCCAGAAGGTCAGGTTGGACGGGGCAAGGTCTGCACTGCCGCCCAGCAGTTCCGGCATTTTCGGACCAATCACGTTAAGCGCTTCCAGTGACGCTTTACGGGTGGCGATGCTGGCGCCTTTTTCCTGGGCTTGCTCGATGAGGGCTTCGGTCGGTATTTCAGCCGGCAGC
>NZ_JBQSUZ010000047.1:0-437 GCF_052375975.1 Halomonas sp. TP35
ACTGCCGGCTGAAATACCGACCGAAGCCCTCATCGAGCAGGCCCAGGAAAAAGGCGCCAGCATCGCTACCCGTAAAGCGTCACTGGAAGCGCTTAACGTGATTGGTCCGAAAATGCCGGAACTGCTGGGTGGCAGTGCAGACCTTGCCCCGTCCAACCTGACCTTCTGGAAGGGCGCCAAAGCGATTACGCCGGAAGATGCCAGCGGTAACTACCTGCACTATGGCGTACGTGAGTTCGGCATGGGCGCGGTAATGAACGGTATCGCCCTGCACGGTGGTTTTGTCCCGTACGGTGCAACCTTCCTGATCTTCATGGAGTACATGCGTAACGCGGTTCGCATGGCGGCATTAATGGGGCAGCAGGCGATCTACGTATTTACCCATGACTCCATTGGCCTGGGTGAAGATGGCCCGACCCACCAGCCGATTGAGCAGC
>NZ_JBQSUZ010000048.1:0-419 GCF_052375975.1 Halomonas sp. TP35
ATCCCTCGCGGCAAGCGCTCACAATGAATTACCTGATCAGATCATAGAGCAAACGGTTTAAGCACGATCCCCTCTTGGGTCTGTAGCTCAGTTGGTTAGAGCGCACCCCTGATAAGGGTGAGGTCGGCAGTTCAAGTCTGCCCAGACCCACCAAATTCCTGTGATACCACGTTAAAATGATCCTCGTATAGCAGGCTATACGTCGTCACATTTTGCCTTGTCTCACAGAAATTTATGACAAGAGGCCGGTTTTGCGAAAGCAATGGGGCCATAGCTCAGCTGGGAGAGCGCCTGCCTTGCACGCAGGAGGTCAGCGGTTCGATCCCGCTTGGCTCCACCATTATCCTGACCGTTTGTTTGTTTTGTGACCATTGATAAGCCGCACGTTTCTAGACGTCGCTTTATCACTGTTCATTGAA
>NZ_JBQSUZ010000049.1:0-343 GCF_052375975.1 Halomonas sp. TP35
TCCTGACCGTTGAAGCGGTAGGTCGACGGCATGGAGACCACGCGTACTGCTTTGCCCTGTGCTTCAAGCTCGGCGGCAGCATCCATGGCCAGCCCCACTTCCGAACCGGTGGCAATCAGGATCAGCTCGGGCGTACCGTCGCTGTCTTTTAGCACGTAACCACCACGCTGAATGGAAGCCAGTTGGGCTTTGGTGCGCGCCTGGTGCGGCAGGTTCTGACGCGACAGGATCAGCGCCGTGGGGCCAGAGTGACGCTTGATGGCCGCATCCCAGGCGGCGGCGGTTTCCACGGCGTCACACGGGCGCCAGGTGTTCAGGTTCGGCGTCGTGCGCAGGCTGGTCA
>NZ_JBQSUZ010000050.1:0-290 GCF_052375975.1 Halomonas sp. TP35
TTGAAGCACTCCGCATCGATATGCGTTGAATCGTAGCGCGCGGTAACGCAGGCGAGGAACGAGCCTGCGGCACCCGCGAAAGGCGGCGCCAGCCGCCCGGATGTGCCACCCAGGCCTGGGCCACCCCCAACCCCGGCAGCGCGGTGCGCTGCTTTGCGGGTGCGCTCCGCTTACACCGCACTACGATTGAAGCATGCGCAGAATCGTAGCGCGTGGTAACGCAGGCGAGGAACGAGCCTGCGGCACCCGCGAAAGGCGGCGCCAGCCGCCCGGATGTGCCTCCTTGGCCT
>NZ_JBQSUZ010000051.1:0-265 GCF_052375975.1 Halomonas sp. TP35
GGCCTGCAGGGCTTTTCATGGTCTTGGGAGAGCCCCCGTTTTTGCGGTTGGGCGTCTCCTGATTGTCGAGATGCGCGTCGAGCTCCGCCTGCATGGCAGCCTCGGTCAACTGCTTGATGAGCGGCGTCAGAATGCCCTCCTTGCCGGTGAGATCTTTCCCTTCTCGCAGGGCTTTCAGCGCCGCGTCCATGTCAAATGTTGGTTGTGTCATACATCACCTCTTTCCTCTTAGGGTAGAAGTGACACAGAATTCTGAACACTACCC
>NZ_JBQSUZ010000052.1:0-229 GCF_052375975.1 Halomonas sp. TP35
AAGCCGCTTGCCTCAGCGAGGAAGGCGTATTCTACGCATTTCCTGTTGTTTGTCAACCGCTGTTTTTAGCGGGTGAAGCAAGCGACCAAAACGATGCTAACCTCCTGACAAACCGAAGGTTTTCACCTTCACTCACCGCTGGTAACGCTGGGCGTCCCCGGCAGCGGATGCGTACTTTACGGATTCGCTGCCGGTTTGGCAAGGCCTTTTTTGAAGATCGTTTCAAAAA
>NZ_JBQSUZ010000053.1:0-211 GCF_052375975.1 Halomonas sp. TP35
ATCTCCTGATTGTCGAGATGCGCGTCGAGCTCCGCCTGCATGGCAGCCTCGGTCAACTGCTTGATGAGCGGCGTCAGAATGCCCTCCCTGCCGGTGAGATCTTTCCCTTCTCGCAGGGCTTTCAGCGCCGCGTCCATGTCAAATGTTGGTTGTGTCATACATCACCTCTTTCCTCTTAGGGTAGATGTGACACAGAATTCTGAACACTACC
>NZ_JBQSUZ010000054.1:0-211 GCF_052375975.1 Halomonas sp. TP35
GGTAGTGTTCAGAATTCTGTGTCACATCTACCCTAAGAGGAAAGAGGTGATGTATGACACAACCAACATTTGACATGGACGCGGCGCTGAAAGCCCTGCGAGAAGGGAAAGATCTCACCGGCAAGGAGGGCATTCTGACGCCGCTCATCAAACAGTTGACCGAGGCTGCCATGCAGGCGGAGCTCGACGCGCACCTCGACAATCAGGAGAC